>DHHE01000013.1:23353-27393 GCA_002403115.1 bacterium UBP2_UBA4780
CATGCTGTTCGCCAAGAAGAAGGAAGAGAAAACCCCCGAGGGCATCGTCGAGGGGCTGAAGAAGGAGGAGCAGGCCCTGATCTCCCAGGTGGAGCAGGGCCGGCGGAGCTACACCTCCCTGGACCAGCTGCTGGCCGAGCGCAAGAAGATGCTGGAGGAGGTCAACCACCGGCTGGCCGAGTCCCTGGGCGAGGAGATGTCCATGGCCCAGCGGATGGAGGAGGCCCGGGCCAAGCTGGACGACGTCAGCCGCAAGCTGGACGACCGCTCCAAGGAGGACGCCGGCCTGGCCACCAAGATCTGGGAGAAGCGGGCCGAGCTGATGAGCATCAACCAGCAGCAGCAGGAGGGCCAGAAAGCGGCCCAGGCGGCCCTCGACCAGAGCCAGAACCTCCAGACCGAGATCCTTTCCCTGGAGCAGAGCAAGATCGAATTGGATCACCAGGTCCAGGGCTGGAGGGACGAGCTGGCGACCCTGCAGAAGAGCATCCAGGAACACCTGGCCCAGCAGAGGAAGGCAGAGGCCGAGCTGGCCGACAGGAAGGCCGAGTCGTCGGGGCTGGAGAACCGGCTGAAGAGCGCCGGCCAGGACCACGACCGCCTGCTGCAGGCGGTGGAAGGCCTGCGCGACGAGGAAGCCGGGCTCAGGCAGAAGGTCGACCAGGCGCAGGAGCGCCAGGCCGGATTGCTGGGCGAGATCGCCGGGATAGAACAGGAGAGGGACGGGCTGTCGGCGGCCGCGGATAAGGCCAGGGCCGAGCTGAACGGCCTGAACGACGAGCTGAGATCGCTGACGGCCCAGCGCCAGGAGATGGAGCGCGGGGTGGAGGAGATCAAGACCTCGGAGGCCGAGGTGCTGGCCCGCCACCAGGCCCTCAAGCGGGAGGAGGAGGAAATAAGGAGGAGGACAGCCGAGGTCCAGGGCCAGGAATCGGCCATGGCCAGCCGGCTGGAAACCATGCAATCGGCCGTTCGGGAGTCCGAAGCCAGGCTGCAGGAGCTGGCCCAGGAGCAGCATCGCCAGAAGGCCGAGGCCGACACCCTGGCCGCGGCCTGCCAGGACCGGCGGCGCGAGATGGACGAGACCGCCGCCCAGCTGGAGACTCTGCGGGCGGAGATTGCCAGGATGACGGCCGAGCGCCAGCAGGCCCAGGACTCGCTGGATGAGGCCCAGATGAAGGCCATCGAGGCCGAGACCAGGCGGGCCGACCTGGAACAGGCCGTGGCCGCCCAGGGGCAAAAGCAGGAGGAGATGGCGGCCCGCCTGGCCGACATCGAGAAGGAGATCGCCCAGAAGCAGCACGAGGTGGAGGCGGTGCGTGAACTGGAGTCCAGCCTGGCCGCGCTCAAGGAGCAGATAGCCGGGGCCGAGGAAAGGGCGCGCCAGGCCGGGGAGGAGGCGGCCGCGGCCGAGTCCCGCCTCAGCTACCTGGCGGATCAGAGGCAGGGGCTGCAGTCCCAGGTCGAGGAGTGGACCGCCAGGGAGAAAAAGCTGGCCAAGAAGGTGGCCGACGCCGAAGCCCGGCAGGCCGAGGTCAAGTCCGAGGTGGAGGGTCTGAGGGAGCAGAAGAAGCAGCTGGCCGAGGAGATGGAATCCCTGAGAAGGGAGCACCAGGGCCTGGAGGAGCTGTCCCGCCAGGTCGAGCAGATGAGGGCCGACCAGTCCGGTCTCAAGGAGGAGGTCTCCAAGCTCAAGCGCAAGCGCGACGACCTGAAGGAGGACATGGAGAATCGATCGGCCCAGCTCGAGGAGGCCGAGAAGCGGACCGGGGGCCTGAGGGCCGAGGCCGAGGAGCTGGAGGGCAAGCACCACTTCCTGGACCTGGAAGTCAAGGCCATGGAGACCCAGAAGATGGAACTGGAGAGGTTCCTGTCGCAGCGCAAGGAGACGCTGGATCAGGTCCAGGAGCTCAAGAGCAATTTGCAGAACCTGAACAACGAGCTGGTGGCGGTCCAGGAGCGCGTGCTGGGCGCCAAGGACGAGGAAAGGGCCCTGGACGGTTCGCTGACCGAAGCCAGGTCGAGGCTGGACGGGCTGGAACAATCGCTCCGGCTCAAGATCGACGAGGAGGCGGCGGTCAACCAGCGCCTGGCCGAACTCGAGCAGCGCCGGGCCGAGATAGAGCAGGCCGAGGGGCGGCTGGCGGCCGCGCGGCAGGAGATGGACGAGCTGGCGGGGCGGGCGGAGGCGTCCCGCCAGGAGATCGAGCGACTGGACCGGGAGCTGGCCGAGCGCCAGGAGGCGGAACGCCAGAGCCGGGAGCAGGAGATGGCGGCGCTGTTGCGGGTCAAGGAGCGTTCCAGGGTTTTGACCACCGGGCTTTCCCGGCAGGCGTTGCCGGTCCATGCCGGCGAAACCGCCGGGGAGGCGCTGCCGGGCGAGCCGCCGCATGAGGCGGTGAAGGAACAGCCCAGGACAGTGCCGGCAAGGCCGCCGCTAAAGCCGCTGGCGCCGACGGCCCCCCAGGCGCCTAAGCCGCTGTTCCCCAGGTTGGCAGAGGCCCATAAGCCCGGCCTGGCAGCCAGGGCACCGGTCAACCCCTTTGCCGGGAAACCGTCGCCGTCGCCGTTAAAGCCGGTGTTGTCCAAGCCGGCGGCCATCACCCCGAGGACGGCCCCGGCGGCCGCCCCGCGCCCGGGCTCGGTAATCCTCCCTCGGCAGGGATCGGCAGCCCCGCCGCGCCTGGCTCCGGCGGCCCATCCCTTGTCCAAGCCGAAATCCAGGGATGAGATCTCATTCGGCTGATGCCGGAAGCCGGTTGGAGCTTTATCTTGAGCGTTACCTCAACCAGCTGGCCCTGGAAAGGGGGCTGGCGGTGCGAAGCGTTGATTCCTATTCGGGTGACCTTAAGCGCTATATCAATTTCCTTGCCGGCCGCGGGGTGGCCCAGCCGGGACAGATAACCCGGGACGCGGTCGGCTCGTTCCTGAGCGAACTGGGGAAGTACGGGCTTTCGCCGGCCACCATGGCCAGGACGATATCGGCGGTGAGGGGGTTTCACCGCTTTTTGCTTTCCGAGGGCCTGGCCCCTGGCGACCCCAGCGAGAACGTCGAGGCGCCGAGGCTGCGCCGGCGGCTGCCCGGGGTGCTGGACATTCCGGAGGTCGAGGCCCTGCTGGCCCGGCCCGACACAGTTAAGCCGCTGGGCCTGCGCGACCGGGCCATGCTGGAGCTGCTTTACGCTTGCGGGCTCAGGGTCTCCGAACTGCTTTCCCTGAGGGAGTCCGACCTGTACTTCTCCCAGGGATTCGTCCGATGCTTCGGAAAAGGATCGAAAGAGCGGCTGGTGCCGGCGGGGAAATCCGCCCGGAGCTGGGTGACCAGGTACCTGAAAGGCGCCAGGCCAGCGCTCCTGAAGAAAGCGCCGACCGACCGGCTGTTCCTCAACAACCGGGGAGGGCCGCTGTCCCGGATGGGGTTCTGGAAGCTGCTCAAGGCTTACGCCGGCAAGGCCGGGATCAAAAAACGGGTGCATCCCCACATCCTGCGGCACAGCTTCGCCACCCATTTATTGGAGGGCGGGGCCGACCTGCGCTCGGTCCAGGAGATGCTGGGCCACGCCGACATCTCAACCACCCAGATCTACACCCACGTGGACCGGGAGTACCTCAAGGAGGTGCATAGGCAGTTCCATCCCAGAGGATGAGACAAGAACCATACCACTAAGACACCAAGGCACTATTTCAACAAACAGCTATTCTATAAACACCGTTGTGTCTTTGTGCCTTTGTGGTTAACGACCTTACAAGGAGGGAATGATGAAACAACCCGTCAAGACCGACAAGGCCCCGGCCGCCATCGGGCCGTACTCCCAGGGGGTGGAGTGGGACAGCAAGCTGGTGTTCACCTCGGGGCAGATCCCGCTGGACCCCAGGACCGGTCAATTAGTCGAAGGTGATATCAAAGCCCAGACCAGGCAAGCCTTGGAAAATCTCAAAGCGGTGCTGGAGGCCGGGGGATCCAATCTCAGAAAGGTGATCAAGTGCACCGTCTTCCTGGCCGACATGAACGACTTCGCCGCCATGAACGAGGTCTACGC
>DHHE01000013.1:27556-30005 GCA_002403115.1 bacterium UBP2_UBA4780
CGCTGTTCGCCGCCACCGGCATCCCCTGCGAGCTGGCGCTGACCGATGTGCCCGGCGACGGGCGTCGGGCCGCGCTGGAGGCGGTCTCCCGCGGGTTCCCCACCGTGGTGGCGGCGGGCGGGGACGGGCTGGCTGGCGAGGTGGCCGGTGCCCTGGTGGGCACCGGAACGGTGTTCGGGATGATCCCCCTGGGTTCGGGGGACGACTTCGCCAAGTCGCTCCGCATCGGCCGCTCCATACACAAGGCGGTGGAGGCCGTCCGCGAACGGAGGACGAAGGTGATAGACGCCGGGATGGTCAGCTCGCCCGCCGACGGGGACGGGCCGGAGATACGCCGGCACTTCATGAACTGCGTGGGCATCGGCCTGGACGGAGAGGTGATCGTCGAGAAGGAGAAGATCAAGGGCCTGCGCGACCTGAAGCTGTACCTCTGGGCCACCATCCGGGCGCTGGCGCACTACAAGGGCCAGCGGGTCTGCCTGGACTTCGGGGAAAACCGGATCTGGTTCGAGGCGCTGCTTGTCGAGATCACCAACGGCAAGTGCATCGGCGGGGGTTACTATATCTGTCCCGACGCCTTGGTCGACGACGGCATCCTGGACCTGTGCCTGGTGCGGCGACTGAGCTGGATCGAGTTCTTCCGTCACGTGCCCAAGGTCTTCAAGGGGCAGCACAAGCACCTCAAGCAGGTCAACCTGGGCCGGCTCACCAGGCTGACGGTGGAGTCGGAGATCCCGATGGCGGCCCAGGTCGACGGCGAGCTCTGGCCGCGCCGGGTGAAGCGCTTCGAGATCGGGATCGTGCCCAAGGCGCTGGAGTGCATCGTGGGCGGGGACGATAGCGGCGACAAGTTCAGGAGCTTTTCATGATGAAACGTCTGCCACGCCTCTCCGGCGAACTGACCACTCGCCGTGGCGACTGCCGGACATAGGCACCGGATATGCGCCGTACACGGCGAATGCCGACCGAGATCGCGGCCAGGTGCCTTATCGACAAATCGACTGTCCTCGAGCACATCGGCAGGATTGACGAGGCGCTGACGGCCGCCCAGGAGGGACTGGCCCTGGCAGCCGGCGGCCCCTACCGTTGGCTGATCGCAGATTGCCAGCTGCAGGTCATCAGCGTCAATATAGCGGCATGCAAGTATCTGGAGATAGATCGATACATCCGCCGGTGTCTGGCATACTGCCGGACGATAGGATATGAGGACGGGATCTCCTACTGTCACACATGCATTGGCATGACGCTTGATAACAGCGGTCTTGGCCGGCAGGCCATCGAGTGTTACTCGAAGTCGGCGGAATATAAGCGGACGGCCGGCAATCTCGACGGATACGCGATAGCCCTGGCCAATATCGGTTCGACCTACTATTCGCTCGGTGAATACGATGAAGCGGAGAAGTACTACTCGAAAGCCCTGTCAGCATCCGAACAGGCCGGTGCGAAACTGACGAAGTCATATGTGATGGAAAAGATCGCCGCGGTCCTGCTGGTGCGGGGCGAATACCGGGCGGCGCTCGAGATATACGGCCAGGAACTGGCGATGAATCAGATGGTCGGTTTCCGCCTGGGACAGGCAGGCAACCTGCATCAGATCGGCTTCATCCACCATGTGCTTGGGAATAATGCCGAAGCCTTGCATTGTCTTGGCAAGGCGGTAGGCATCAAACGGGAGACCAACGATCGCTGGTCCCTTGCCTGCAGCCTGAACTTGACCGCCAGGATCCATATCGATGCCGGCGCTCCGGACCAGGCCATCGCCTACATGGACGAGGGTGATGCGATCGCTTCCGTCGTCGGCAATCCCGACCTGTTCTGCCGGCTGGCGGTGACCCGGGGCGAGCTGGCGCTGGCACGGAAGGACGCGGAGCAGGCGGCGAGCGACCAGCGCCGCGCGAGCGAATTCGCGGACCAGGCGGGGCTCAAGAACGGCAAGGCGGAAGCACTGCTGTTGAGGGCGAGGATCGACGCAGTTCGCGGGGACTATCGGAATGCCGAATCCCGTTTTCGGGAGGCCTTGTCGCTGTTCCGGGAAATGAACGACCTGCTCGCCCAAGGGACGGTGCAGTATTGCCACGGACGCAGCATGGCCGATTGGGGGAGGACGGACGAGGCGCGGGCGATGTTGACCGAGGCCGCGGGCACATTCCGCGGCATCGGGGCCGTCACCTGGCTGAAGCGGGCCGAATGGGCGCTGGCGGCGGTGGCGGGAACGCCATGAAGTGCCTGGCCCTGCTCTCCGGAGGGCTGGACAGCATCCTGGCGGCCCGGGTCATCATGGAACAGGGGATAGAGGTCGCCGGCCTGTGCTTCGTCACCCCGTTCTTCGGTCCGGAGAGCGCCCGGAGGGCGGCCAGGCAGCTGGGGATCGAGCTCATCGAGCACGACCTCACCACTGAGTTCTTCGAGATGATGAGGAACCCCCGCTACGGCTTCGGCGGCAACATGA
>DHHE01000230.1:0-21832 GCA_002403115.1 bacterium UBP2_UBA4780
ACATCATCTGCCCCTGCGAGTACCGGGACCCGGACCTGCGCGATTTCGGGAGGTGCTACTGCGCCCTGTACGTCACCCGGGACTATCTGGACCGCGGCTCGCCCACCGACCCCATACCGGAAAGGCGGCCGCCCCGGAAGGCGAAGATGCGAAGGGATGAAACTGCGATGGACATGGGAAAAGATGACGGCCAGGGGCCGGTGAAGACATGGCGCTGCACGGTCTGCGGCTACCTGTGCGCCCGGAGCGGGCCCCCGCCGATCTGCCCCATCTGCCGGGCCAAGAGGGAGAGGTTCGAGGAGTTCCGGCCCTGCTGAAGCCTTGGACCGAGGGCCGGTGAGGTTCGAGCTCCTTGGCCCGGAGAAGCTGGACCGGGACGGGTGGGAGGCCCTGGCGCGCGAGTCCCCGGGCGGCACGGTCTACCACACGGCCGACTGGGCCGGGCTCTGGCCCGCGGCCTTTCCTCATTTCAGGCCGGTGTTCGCGGTCGGCGTCGAGGACGGGAGGTACCAGGCCGGCCTGCCGGCGGTGGTGCGGGGCCGCTTCCCGTTCGCCAGGATCTACTCCATGCCCATGGGCGCCTACGGCGGGATGCTGGTCAGGCGGGGCCTGGTGGGCCGGGCCGAGGATTACTTCGAGGGCCTGCTCCGGGCGCTTGACAGGCTCAGGCCCTGCCTGGCCGAGATCGTCGACTTCGACGGGCGGCAGGGTTTTCTGTCCAAGTACGGGTTCGCCCGCCGCGAGGCCCGGACCCACGTCGTCGACCTGGAGGCCAGCCGCTCGCTCTCCAGGCAGAAGACCAAGCGGGGCGCGGTGCAGTCGGCCAAGAGGGGCATAGTGATCCGCGACCTGGCGGACGAGGCCGACCTGTCGGACTGCCACCGCCTGCTCCGGCAGCGCGACCGGGGCTACGGGCAGGCGACGAAGTATCCGCCCGGGTTCCTAAGGCAGCTCTGGCTGGGGCTGGCCCCGCGGGGCCTGGCCCGGATCGGATTGGCGGTTCGGGATTCAAGGATAATCGGCTTCACGGCCGACCTGGCCTTCGGCGACACCGTCACCTACTGGGACGGGGCCAGCGATCCCGGGTTCAGGCGGCTGCGCCCGGCCGACGCCCTCATCCAGGCCACCATTGACTGGGGCCTGAAACTGGGCTGCCGCCGGCTCAACCTGGGCGGCTCCCCACCCGGGGCCGACGGCCTGGTGAGGTTCAAGGAGAACTGGGGCGGCCAGGCGCGGGACTACGGGGTCTACACCAGGCAGGCCTGGTGGTATAAAACGATATCGGGCCTACGGCGGTGAGGCTGCTGCTTCTGGCCGACGCCTCCAGCCTGCACTCAAAACGCTGGGCCGGCTGGTTCGCCGGCCGCGGCCACGATGTGCTGCTGGCCTCGCTGGAGGCGCCGGGCGACGCCGACATCCCGTTCGCCCGCCTGCCGGGGCGCAGCCGCTGGACCGATTACATCGGAGCCGCTCCCGCCCTGAAGCGGACCATCGCCGGATACAAGCCGGACCTGGTCAACGCCCACTTCGTGCCCAACTACGGTTTTCTCGGCGCGCTCTCGGGCTTCCGCCCCCTGGCGGTCTCGGCCTGGGGGTCAGACCTTTTGATCTCGGCCAGGCGCTCGATCCTGCACCGGGCGCGGGCCCGATGGGCGCTCTCCAGGGCCTGCCTGGCCACCTGCGACGGGCAGGTGCTGGTCGAAGAGCTTTTGGGGCTGGGGGTGGAACCGGGCCGCATTCTCAACGTCCCCATGGGGGTGGACCGGGGGCTTATCGTCGGGCGCCGCGGCGGGCTGCCGCCGGAGGGGCCGGTCAACATAGTCAGCACCCGGGGCCTGGAGCCGTTGTACGACGTGGAGACCGTCATCAGGGCCATGCCGCTGGTGTCGAATAGCACGAAGAGGCCGGTCAACCTGGCCATAGTCGGCGGCGGCAGGCTCAGGGATAGCCTGGAGCGGCTGGCCCGGGAGCTGGGGATCGAAAAACATGCAACCTTCACCGGACGGCTGGATCACCGCGAGCTGATCGACAGGCTCGACCAAGCCGGCATCTATGTCACCGCCAGCCGCTCGGACAGCACCTCGGTCTCCCTGCTGGAGGCCATGGCCCGGGGCCTGGTCCCGGTGGCCGGCGACATCCCGGGCAACCGGGAGTGGATCGAGGACGGGGTGGGAGGCCTGCTGTTCCCGCCCGGCGACCATGCCGCCCTGGCCCGGCGGATCCTTGAGCTGGCGGCAGGGTCGGTAGATACCGGACCGATGATCGAAAGGAATCTGGAGATAGTGAGGAAACGGGGCTGCTGGCAGGGGAACATGGAAGAGGTCGAGAACGCCTTCATGGAACTCGTCCGATGAGGCCGCGGGCCGCGCATCTTGCGCTCCTGCTGGCCGTCTGCCTGCTGGCCGCGGCGGCCGGAGCCCAGCAGGTGACGGTGATCGACGCCAAGGGCCGGACCACCGTCCTGACGTCCCTGAGGTTCGAGGACCACCCTTACCTGCCGCTATCCGGGCTGACCGGCCCCTGGGAGGCGGCCGGCACCTGGTCCGAGCTGGAGGGCCGGGCCGAGGTGAAGATGCCGGGCCGCAGCCTGACCCTGTCGGCCGACAACACCTTCTGCCAGATAGACGGCAAGTCGTACAACCTCTACTACCCGGTGCGCCTGTACCAGGGCGAGCTGTGGGCGCCCATGGAGCTTTTCACCCGCTACCTGATCCCGCTCTGGGGCCGGACGATATCCTATGACGAGAAGACCAGGCGCCTGAGCCTGGGCGGGCTGCCGGCCGGCGCCCCGCCGCCGCAGGCCGCGGCCAAGGGCTCCGGCGCCATCGAGCACCGGGCCATCCGCAAGGTGGTGGTGGACCCGGGCCACGGCGGCAAGGACCCGGGGGCGGTCGGCCCCACCGGGCTCAAGGAAAAGGACGTGAATCTGGAAGTGGGCCTGCGGCTCAAGGCCATACTGGAGGACATGGGCCTGCTGGTGGTGATGACCCGGGACGACGACACCTTCGTGCCGCTGTCCGGGCGGACGGCCCTGGCCAACCGGGAGGCGGCCGACATCTTCATCAGCATCCACTGCAACGCCGCCCCGCGCAAGAAGCGGGCCCGGGCCAGCATGAGGGGCTCGGAGACCTACTTCCTGTCGCTGGCCAAGACCGACGACGCCCGGGCGGCCGCCGCCCTGGAGAACGCCGCCATCCAGTTCGAGCAGCCGGACAACAAGACCAAGAACATGGACGAGGTCCAGTTCATCCTGTGGGACATGGTGCAGAACCAGTACCTGACCGAGTCCTCGGACCTGGCCGAGTACGTCCAGGAGGCGCTGGGCTCGTCCCTGCCGTTCCCCAGCCGGGGGGTGAACCAGGCCGGGTTCTACGTGCTGAACGGGGCCTACATGCCGGCCATCCTGGTGGAGAGCGCCTTCATCTCGCACAAGGACGAGGAGGCCCTGCTCAAGAAGTCCGACACCCGGCGCAAGATAGCCCAGGCGGTGGCCAAGGGGCTGGCCAACTTCGCCCGGAGGCACCAGATGAAGCTGGGGGGGGAATGAGGAAGAAAAGCAGAAAAGTTATGGACAAGAAGAAAGAAGCAAAACATAAACTCGCTGATTTGCTCAAGGAATTTTCAGCGCACTTACAAAAAGGCGCCTTCAAGGGGCAATCAGAAGCCACTGCCCGCACTTGGGTTGAAAGGTTTTTAAATGTTTTCGGCTGGGATACTTTAGATCCGTATCAGGTACGGCAGGAATATCGTATAAAAGGCCGGGCAGCAAGGCGGTTGAAATCAGAAGGCTCTTCGCACCGAAGACCCGACTATTGTTTGCTTTCCAACGGGATAAGACAGTTATACATTGATGTTAAAAAAGTTGACGCAAATATTAAAAACGACTCCGGGATTGCATATCAAGTGCGATGTTATGGATGGTCAGAGGGGTTCAAGCTGAGCTATGCTTTTGATTTCGAGGAATTGGCTATTTACGATTGCCGCATACCGCCAAAGGATGATGACGAAGCAGATATTGCGCGTTTGCAGTATTACAGGTTTACGGAGTATCTTGAAAAGTTTGATGATCTTTGGAATTATTTTTCCAAGGACGAAATTGATTCCGGTTCAATTTCGAGATTGCACCCTGACGATGAACAGCCCAAAGGCAGCAAACCGTTGGACCAGGATTTTGAAGAAAATCTTTCGGTATGGCGGAAAGAACTGGCAAAAGTCATACTGCGTTACGGCAAAGTACGCGATGCCGGGATCATCTCCGCGGCAGCGCAAAGAATACTCGACAGGATAATTTTCCTGCGGATCTGCGAGGAATTCGGCTATGAGGAACTCGGCACCCTGCTGGAAATGTCACGGAACGAGGATGGGTTTTGGCCTTTGTTCATGGAAGAACATGATAAGCGCTACAGCAAGATTTACGACGGCATTTTATTTCCGGCGACAGGCGAAGACGATCCTTCCGGAGTTGATGGCTATTTGCGCTCCTGGTGGCTAAAGGGCCGGATATTCCGGGATATAGTGCAAAAGCTGTATTACCCGAATCCCTATAAATTTGACGTGGTGCCGATCGAACTGCTTGGCGGTATTTATGAAAAATATCTCGGCAAACGCCTCAGGGTGGTCGGCAATGACGTTCAAGATGAATTTAAGCCGGAATATCAGAGGACCAAGGGCGCTGTTTATACGCCGCCCTGGGTGGTGCAGCGGATAATCCAGGAAACCCTTTTACCGCTTACGGCCAAAAAAGACCCGGAGCAGCTATTGCAGCTTAAAATTCTCGATCCGGCCTGCGGCAGCGCCAGCTTCCTGCTGGGGGTTTATGATTTCTTGGAGGGGCAGATACTCAACTGGTTCAAGCGCAATCCGAAGGACCACCGCCGGGAGCAGTTTGTGGTTGAATCGGAGGACGGGCTGCATCTTACGCCTAAAACCGCCAGAGCCATAATAAACGATTGCATTCACGGCGTGGACATTGACGCCGAGGCGGTGGAAGTGGCCCGGATGTCGCTGGCCCTGCGTTATTTGGAAGGCATGGCGATGCCAAGCGGGGAGCCCCACCTTTTGCTCAAAGGCATCGGCCTGTGCATCCGGCAGGGCAATTCGCTGGTAGGTCCGGATATCATCGGCCTGGGTATTGACGCCGAAAAGGTGATCACTGAATGCATGCCTTTTGACTGGCACAACAAGAAGACAGGCTTTGGGGCGGTAATGGACGGCGGCGGGTTTGACGCGGTGGTCGGGAATCCGCCCTATATTGAAGTTAAGCGGTATAAGGATTGGATGCCGTCCCAATATAAATATCTTAAAGAAAGCGGCGTATATCAAACCACCGTCCAGGGCAAGACGGACATCGCCATGCCGTTCATGGAACAGGGCCTGAAACTGCTGCGGAAGGACGGGCGGCTGGGGTTCATCATCCAGAACAGGTTTTTTAAAACGGATTACGGCGAAATCGTCAGGGGCTGGCTGCTGAAGAACAAGGCCATATCTCAAATCGAGGATTTTACCGACATTCAGATTTTCGCCGGCCGGACCACCTATACGGCAATGATGATTTTACAAAAAGGCAGCCCCTCCATCCACTACCGGACTTATTCCAATTTGGAGGACGCCGCCGCCCGGAAACCGAGCATAGATTGCAAATTGAACTGGGGCTCCATAGACAGCAATGTCTGGTCTTTCGATCAACCCGATCTTTTGGAAATCCACAACGACCTGGTCAAACGGCACGGCACCATAGCGCAGAGAACGGACCTGCAGATATCGGTGGGGCTCCAAACATTATACGGCAGTCTGTATCAGATTGACCCGGTAGAAGTGAAACCTCGCACCATAATAGGGAAAAACGGAGAGGGAGACACCGTTACCCTGGAACGGGCGGCACTCAGGCCCTTGTGCCGCAACCGGGGGTTTTATCCCTTCAGACAGGACAACGCCGACGCCTGGGTAATATTTCCTTATGAGATAAACCACGGCCAGGCCGCCGAGATAGGGTGGAAAGAATTCAAGGAAAAATATCCCAAAACTGCCGCTTACCTGGAAGAACGCAAAAGAATGCTTCTTAAAGCGGTGGAGATAGAACAGGGCGCAAACAGGTGGCATTTGTATACACGGCCGCAAAATCTCGTTATACAAGCAAACCCCAAGGTCTTATTCCCCATGACGATTGAAGACGCTATGGCTGCGGTTGATCTTAACGGAGACATTTACCAGGACAATGTCAATGTAAATTCAATATCTTTCTCCGGAGCAATGCCACAACAATTAAAGGCCATTGCGGCGGTATTTAATTCGACTTTGTTCAGCGCCCTGGCCCGCCTTAAAGCCGGTTTGAATGATTCCGGTTGGAGAAAGTTCAATAGACAATACGCAGAATTGGTTCCATTCCCCGCCGGGATTTATAAAGATGCGGCCAATGTAAAATTGCTTTCCGGACTGGCGGACAAGATCACAGAACTGCAATCCAAATCTGTCGGCGCTGCCGCGGAAGGTGCGAGAACGGGTTTCCGCGCGGCCATTGAAAAACAATGGGAAAATCTTGACAATGCGGTTGAAACCATCTATGGCCTCTGCAAGGAACAGAAAGAAGTCGTAAAGAAATATCCACGCAAAGTAAATAGATTTGATCTTTTAGCCCGTCAAACAATAGTGCCAGAAGATTCCGAATAAACTTATACAAAAAGCATCATGCGCCAACCCTCCCCCATCAGCGTCTTCGACTCCGGCTTCGGCGGGCTGACTACCTTCCATCGTATCAGGTGAGAATATACTAATGGATCAAATAAGGTATAACGCTTCCTTTTGGGAATCCCTAGAGTCGCTGCTGCGGTCCGGGGAGGTCGTCATCGACCGGCCGAAGGGCTCGCGGCATCCGCGGTATACGGACGCGGTCTATCCCCTCGACTACGGCTACGTGAAGGGGACCCTGTCCCTGGACAACTCCGGGATCGATGTCTGGAGGGGCAGCGGCGGGACGGATCGGGTCACCGGGGCCCTGTGCACCGTCGACCTTGACAAACGGGATTCGGAAGTCAAGATACTGTTCGACTGCACCGATGAGGAGAAACGGACTGTCCTTGACTTCCAGAACCATCAGCAGATGCACGCCATCCTGATCGATCGTATGTAATTCCTGCCGTCCCGAACAATGGCTGACAACAAACCCATCGGCATCTTCGACTCCGGATTCGGCGGGCTGACCGTCTTCCGGCGCATCCTGGAGCGCCTGCCGCGGTACGACTACATCTATCTGGGCGACAACGCCCGCACACCGTACGGCAACCGCTCCTTCGAGACGGTGCTCAAGTTCGCCACCCAGGGGGTGGGCCACCTGTTCTCACTGGGCTGCCGGCTGGTGGTCATCGCCTGCAACACCGCCTCGGCCAAGGCCCTGCGCACCATCCAGCAGGCATGGCTGCCCAGGAACTATCCGGGGCTCCGGGTGCTGGGGGTCATCAGGCCGACGGTGGAGTCGATACGCAGTTTTACCAAGACCAACCATGTGGCCCTGTGGGCCACGCCGGGCACGGTGCGCTCCGAGAGCTTCGCCATCGAGATCGCCAAGTACGCCCCGCAGGTCAAGCTGTTCCAGCAGGCCTGCCCCATGCTGGTGCCGCTGGTGGAGGCCGGGGAGCTGGAGGGGCCGGGGGTGGACTGCTACATCAATAAATACTGGGATCAGACCAGGGCGCAGTCGCCGGACATCGACACCCTGCTGCTGGGCTGCACCCACTATCCCCTGCTGATGCCCCGGCTGAAGGCGCTGCTGCCGGAGGGCGTCCGGGTGGTCGAGCAGGGCCTGCTGGTGGCCCCCAGCCTGGAGGACTACCTGAAGCGGCACCCGGAGATCGAGTCCGCCCTGACCCGGGGCGGCGCCTGCCGCTACCTGACCACGGACCAATGCCAGTATTTCGACGAGCTGGCGGAAAAGTTCATGGGTCTGAAAATCTCCTCGGAGAAGGCGGAGATAGCGGGGTAGGGCCGCCGCGGCTTACCGCGAAACACGCCGATCAACTCGAAACATTGAACGTTGTCTTTGGATAGCATATGAACCTGAAGTCCCTTATATGGCCGGGGAGGAAGGAAGCGGCCCCGGGCGGACAGCCTGACACGGCGGCTTCCAGGCTGCCCCAGGAGGCGCTGGAGAAATACCTGGCCCAGGTGGGCCGGTTCACCGACCTGCTGCCCTCCATCGTCCAGGGCTCCGACCAGCTGAACGAGATGGAGAAGAAGCACCTGGAGGTCATCCAGGACTTCAGCCGGGAGATGGGCGACATCTTCAGGAAGCAGGAGGTGATGGCCAGCTCCTCCACCATGGTGCTGGAGACCAGCTGGGACTACAAGCAGGTGATCGTCGGCACCCAGCAGATGCTGGAGGAGCTGCTGTCCTCCTTCGAGCTGGCCCTGGGGCTCAACGACCAGGTGGCCTCGTCGGTGGAGCGGCTGGGGGCCAGCGCCGGCCAGCTCTCCCGGCTGGTGGCCCTGATGGCCGACCTCTCCACCAACATCCGCCAGCTGTCCCGCAACGCCGAGATCATGTCCTACCACGCCGGGCTGTCGGGCAAGGGCTTCGGCATCATCGCCGAGAAGATGAGCAGCCTCACCGGCGAGCTGGAGAGGGCGGCCGGGCAGACGCCGCTGACCGACGCCGCCCTCCGGAACAAGCTGGCCGCCATCGACGGCAAGGTCGAGTCCATCCGCGCCCTGGCCGGCAGCCTGCGGGACAACACCATGGCGGTGCGGAGCAGGCTGTCCGGGATCTTTTCCCTGAACCAGAACATCATCCAGGGGTTCGAGGACATCCAGCAGGCCTCGGAGCAGCAGCGGGGGATCCGGGAGAAGCTGCTGAGGGGCATCGCCGACATCTCCGGGCTGGCCGAGAACCTGGGGGTGTCCCAGGAGGTGGTGGCCACGGTGCTGGCCACCGAGGTGGCCGACGCCGGCCAGATAGACTTCGTGCGCGACCAGCTGGCCACCGCCCGGAAGCTTGAGGCCGAGACCGGGGCCGTTTGGGCCGGCCGCCAGCTGGCCATCGAGCTCTTCCTGATGCGCTCCAAGCTGGAGTCGGCCCGCAGCCGGTGGCTGGACCTCAACCAGTCCATCGCCTCCCTGCGGCAGACGGTGCAGAACGAGGAGAAGATCCCGGCCCAGCTGCTGCAGGAGCTGGAGGGGCTGTTCCAGGGCATCGAGCAGATCGGGGGCAAGCTGGCCTCGATCGACAGCGACCTGTCGCGCACCCAGGCCAGCTCCGACGAGATCGAGGGCAAGCTGTCACGGGCCGACGAAGATCTAAAAAAGTGGCACTCCTGGCTCTCGGAGATGTCGGACGCCTGCCTGGGGATGGAGGAGGACCTGGCCAGGCTGCGGGGCATCGGGGAGACGGTCAGGTCGTTCGCCGAGCAGATCAAGCTGCTGGCCTTCTACTCGGCGGTGGAGGCGGCCGACATGGGCCAGGCCGGCCAGGACCTGACGCCGCTGGTGGCCCAGGCCCGGGAGCTGGCCAACCGGGCCAACGCCGACTCGGCCCAGCTGGCGCCGCTGCTGGAACAGATCGGGGACCAGTTCGGCCGGGCCCAGGGCCTGGTGAACGAAAACCGCGCCCTGCTGGAGAGGATACTGAAGGAGGTCACCGAGGCCAACTGGTCGCTGTCCAAGCTCAAGGAGTCGGCCGAGCAGTTCGAGCTCATCGGAAGGGAGACCTCCAAGCTGATCGAGCAGCAGAGGAGGAAGAGGCAGGACCTGGCCGTGATCTACACGGCTTTCGCCGACTCCTTCCAGGGGGTGAGCCTGAAGCTGGAGGAGCTGTTCCGCCTGCTGTCCCGGGCGGCCGAGACCCTGAACATGTTCGGGCATTTCGACGCCCAGCTGTTCGACCGCATCGACCGGGGACTCCTGGGGAGCCGGGGCGGCGGCACCCTGCGACTGAACCTGAACTCGGACCCGATGACCCTGGACCCGGCCCTGTCCACCGACGCCACCTCCAACGAGGTGGTGGCCCAGCTGTTCGAGGGGCTGGTGAAGTTCGACAAGGGGGCCAACGTCATCCCGGGCATCGCCTGGCACTGGACCATCTCGTCCGACGGGCTGACCTGGGCTTTCCACCTGAGGCCGGGCGTCAAGTTCCACAACGGGAGGGAGCTGACGGCCGAGGACGTCAAGTACTCGCTGGAGCGGCTGCTGAACCGGGAGCTGAAGGCGCCCAACGCCTACTTCATCGACATGATCCGGGGCGCCGACGAGATGCTGCAGGGCCGCAGCAAGTCACTGTCCGGGCTGAGGGTGGTCGACCCCCACTGCCTGGTGATCACCCTGAACTCGCCCTACATGCCGTTCCTGGCCAACCTGGCGGCGGCCGCCACCTCAATAGTGCCCAGGGAGGAAATCGAAAAGCCCGGAGCCGATTTCGGCCGGAACCCGGTGGGAGCCGGACCCTATCGTCTGGATGAATGGCAGCAGGGAAAAAGCGTGGTGCTGGAGGCCTTTCAGTATTACCACCAGCACGCGGTTTCGGTAGACCGGGTGCGTTTCACCGTCGGGCTTTCCGAGCAGGAGCGGCGGGAGCGCTTCAAGCTGGACGAGCTGGACCAGGTGGACATCCACCAGGGCGACCTGGAGGAGTTCCAGGCCCTGGGCAAGAAGGTCCAGGAGACGGCCTCGCTCAACGTCCAGTACATCTGCATCAACGTCTCCAAGGCCACGCCCTTCGCCCACAAGCTGGTGCGCCAGGCCATGAACAGCGCCATCGACCGCCAGGCGCTGATAGACCGGACCGAGCTCCGGGGCGAAGCGGTCCTGGCCCAGGGCGTCTTCCCGCCCACCCTTTCCGCCTACAACCCCAAGCTGGAGGGACACCCATACGATCCCGAGCTGGCCCGCAGGCTGCTGGCCGACGCCGGGTTCCCCGGGGGGCCCCCGGGCGAGTACCTGCTGGACATCAGGGACATCAAGGCCCAGATGGACCGGGCCGAGCTGGTGCGGGAGTTCTGCCGGGAGGTGGGCATCAAGCTGAAGCTGAACCCTCTTAGCTGGCGCGACCTTCTGGACCGCGCCTACAGCGGGGACTCGCTGCTCTCCTTCCGGGGCTGGTCGTCGGACAACGGGGACCCGGACAACTTCCTCTACCCGCTGTTCCACTCGCGCAACTGGGGGCGGCCGGGGAACACCGCCTTCTTCAAGTCACCGCTGGTGGACCAGATGCTGGACAAGGCCCTGGCCATGCGCAACCCGCTGGAGCGGCTGGCCTACTACCGGGAGATCGAGCGGATGATCGTGGAGGAGGCGCCCTGGGTGTTCCTCTACCACTCCATCCGCTTTTCGGCCACCCAGCCCTGGCTCCACGGCTACCGGGCCCGGCCCATGGGGGCGCCCCGGCTGCAGGACTGCTGGCTGGAGCCGGGGCCCTCGGCCGGCGGGGATGATGCTATAAAAATATAGTGTCATAGCATGTCCGACCCGTCGCCCCGGCGCCTGTCGCTGGACGTCTCCCGGGACCAGTCCCGGATAAGGCTGGACCGGTACCTCATCTGCCAGGGGGTGAGGCTGTCCCGGAACCAGGCCCAAAGGCTGATCGACTCGGGCTCGGTGCTGGTGGACGGGCGGGCCAGGCCGCCGGGCTACCTGGTGAAGCCGGGGGACCGGGTGGAGGTCGAACTCGGGCCGGCTCTGGCGGAACGCCGGCCGCCGGAGGCGGAGGACATCCCGCTGGAGATAGTCCACGAGGACGGAGACCTGCTGGTGGTCGACAAGCCGGCCGGGATGGTGGTGCACCCGGCCCCGGGGAACTACCGGGGCACCCTGGTCAACGCGCTGCTGGGACGGCCGGGGAGCCTGTCGCCGGGAACGGGCGGAGGCCGGCCCGGAATACTGCACCGGCTGGACAAGGACACCTCGGGCCTGCTGATAGTCGCCAAGAACCAGGAGGCCCACCACCGGCTGGCGGTCCAGCTGACAGCCAGGGGCATCACGCGGAACTATCTGGCCGTGGCCTGGGGCAGGCTGGAAAGCGGGGGGGCCATCTCGGCCCCGGTGGGGCGCTCGGCTTTCGACCGCAAGAAAATGGGCGTCAGCGCCCTCCGGGGGCGGCAGGCGGTCACCCATTACCGGGCGCTGGAGAACTTCGGCCGGCTGGCCACGCTGGTCGAGGTCGGCTTGGAGACCGGCCGCACCCACCAGATCCGGGTCCACCTCGAGCACATCGGACATCCGGTGGTGGGCGATCCCACCTATCACCAGGGGGTGGGGGATATCTGGCGCGGCCTGGACCCGGCCGGGCGACGCCGGGCCAAGGGAGTCTCCGAACTGATCGGCCGCCAGGCCCTGCACGCCTTCAGGCTGAGGTTCATCCATCCGTCAACCAACCTGGTCCTGGAATTCGAATCGCCGGTCCCGCCGGATTTCCAGCGCCTGCTGGACCGCCTCAGAGAAAAATGAAAATGGGCGCCCTTTTTTCTTGACAACAAGGGCCGATGCTGATATATTATTAACTTATCAACGAAACTTTGGCAAAAACTGCTTTGCACGCGGTCATCGAGCACCTCGACCCGGCTCGGCACAAGTACGCCCGCCGATGGTCGAGTGGCCGTTATCTCGATACGAACCGTTTCCGGTTCTACTCGATAATCGGCTGTACCTGTGCTGAGTGCATCGAAGCATCGAGACCAGGCGGGCACTCGGCTCGTGGTGAGCTTGTCGAACCACGGCCGGCCAGTACCTCGACAGGCTTGCCCTCCCGCCTGCCTCTCTGTTTACCAAGTGTCTGTTCAAACTGTCCGGCGGGCAGGGAGTGAAATCGAAGGGCTCGGTAACAATCCTTCGATGCAACTCAGGTTAAACACGTGCTGAGCGTAGTCGAAGCATCGAGATGACCGCATGCCCTGGTTAGGCATCTTGCGTAAATTTGCCAAAGTCCAGTTATTAAGATCATATCGTGACCATCTAAGGAGGGCTCAATGCGATACACGAGGGTTTTGATGCCGGCGATCATGGCCGTCCTGCTGGCGGCTCCAGCCCCGGCCTACCAGCCGCCGGCCTTCGACGGCGGCTGCGGGTTGTTCAAGGTGTCCTCGGCCAGGACCCTGGGCAAGGGGATGCTGGCGGTGGGCTTCCTGCACTCGGACTACAGCACGGTCAAGATGACCAAGGGCGACCCCTTCTTCCAGGGGGACACCATTACCGGCGGCGCGCCGGACAAGCACCACCGGGGCCAGTCGCGGCTGATGATCAGCTTCGCGCCCATCGATTACTTCGAGTTCGCCCTGGGGCCCAGGATGTACGCGGTCTACGACCAGCACGCCAACGTCACCGGGCAATACGGGCGCTACGACTCCACCAACTACGACCTGGCCTGGTTCTGGATGCGGGACATCCAGCTCAAGGTCAAGGGCTCGTACCCCTCGCCGACTTGGGGCAGGGCCAAATTCTCCTTCGCGGCCGGGGGCGAGGTCTTCGTCAACATTGGCATGCCGTCAGAGCTCTCCTATACCTACACCGAGGGCAAGGCCGACAAGCCGGAATCGTCCCTGGTGGCCCACGGCTTCACCGAGCTGGTGCCCTTCAACACCGACTTCGGCGCCAAGCTGCTGGGCACCCTGACCCTGGGGCCGGCCCAGCTGCACGGCAACCTCGGGTACCTGATGGCCGGCAATCCCAAGCCGGGCTGGGTCCTCTCCGACACCCTGGCGCCGTCGCCCTCGGACTCCTCTTACCTGATGTTCCAGGCCGCCAAGGGAACCGGGATTCACGAAAACCAGATCCTGTGGGGGGCGGGGCTGGAGGTGGCGGCCGGGCCGTTCGTCACCTTCCTGCTGGAGGCCTCGGGCGAGAAGCCCAAGAGCAGCGGTTCCTTCTTCCAGGGCAGCCCCAACCGGATAACCCCGGGCATCCGCTTCAACACCCCGGCCGGCTTCACCATAGACGGCGGCTGCGAGATCAAGATGCACGGCAAGTCGTCGTCGCCGGACTGGAACGCCCTGTTCGGGTTCTCGGTGACCTCCTCGGTGTTATCCAAACCCAAGCCCATCCCGCAGGCCATCATCGCCGGAAAGGTGAACATCGCCGGGACCGATTCCATACTGACGGCCGCGCTGACCATCGCCGGGCAGCCTCCCATCGTCCAGAAGCCGGACGGCAGCTTCTCGGTGACCCTGCCCCCGGGCACCTACCGGATGCGGGCCGCGGCCGGCGACTCCTTCCTGTGGCAGGAGAAGGCGGCCACCCTGGCCGACGGCCAGACCCTGATCATGGACTTCGCCCTGCGCCGCAAGGATTTTCCCAAGGGCACGGTCACCGGCAAGGTCACCGACTCCAAGACCGGCAACGCCATGGGGGCCACCCTGGCCTTCTACGGGCCGGACAAGGCCATGGCGGGAACACCGGTCGCCAGCGACATGCTGACCGGCATCTACACCGTCAGCCTGCCGCCGAACATCTACACGGTTCAGGCGCTGGCCGATGGCTACAACACGGAGACGGCGCCGGTTCCGGTGAACGACAAGCAGACCTTCATCCAGAACTTCAGCATGCGGGCCATACCCAAGAAGGGGGAGAAGGTGGTGCTCAAGGGCATCAAGTTCCGCACCGCCCGGGCCGACATCATGACGCCGTCCTACCCCATTTTGGATGAGGGGGCCAAGCTGCTCAAGGACAATCCCACCATCAAGGTGGAGATCGGCGGGCACACCGACAGCCGGGGCAGCGCCGCCCGGAACCAGACCCTGTCCGAGGGCCGGGCCAACACGGTGCGCAGCTACCTGATCTCCAACCACGGAATCAGCCCAGAACGGCTGACGGTCAAGGGCTACGGCGAGGACGTGCCCATCGAGTCCAACCGGACCACCGCCGGCCGGGCGGCCAACCGCAGGATTGAGTTCGTGGTGATCAGCCAGAACTGACCCCTCACCCCGAACTGGCCCCTCCCCGGGGAACGCCGGGGAGGGGCTTTGTTATATTTATATAGCGTCTATCGGCGCCGGCAAGGCCTGGGGCGCCGGCAACCGGCCCGGGGAAACAGGTTGCTTTTTGCGGCGATATCGGCTATCATTCTGACCACCTGAACGGGAAGCGAACACCCAAACTTGCGGACCCAGTACGATGCACATCACCGAACACCTGCAGAACGCCAAGGGCACGCTGATCTCCCTGGAGATCACCCCGCCGGAGAAGGGGCACAGCATCCAGGGGATCTTCGACACCGTCGACCGGCTGGCGCCATTCTCCCCCAGCTTCATCAACGTCACCTACCATCAGACCAGCATCGTCTACGAGGAGGAGGACGACGTCATCCGCAAGGTGCCCAAGCGGAAGAAGCCTGGAACGGTGGGCATCTGCGCCGCCCTGGCCAACCGCTACCTCATCGAGACCGTCCCCCACCTCATCTGCGGCGGATTCGACCGCTACGAGACCGAGGACGCGCTGATAGACCTACATTACCTGGGATTCGAGAACCTGTTCGTCATCAGGGGCGACCCGCCGCCGGGCTTCAAGGAGTACCGGCCCGAGCCGGACGGGTACCGTCACGCCTCCGAGCTGGTGGAGCAGATAGCCAACCTCAACCGCGGGAAATATCTCGAGGAACTGGACGACGCCGTGCCCACCAGCTTCTGCATGGGGGTGGCCGGGTATCCGGAGAAGCACTACGAATCGCCGAACCTGGCCGAGGATATCCAGCGCCTCAAGGAAAAGGTTGACCGGGGGGCGGGCTACATCATCACCCAGATGGTCTTCTCGGCCCGGGTGTTCGGAGAATTCGTAAAAAGGGCCAGGGAGGCCGGCATAGGCGTCCCCATCGTCCCGGGCGTCAAGGTGATCACCGGGGAAAAGCAGCTGGTGAGCATTCCCCGCGATTTCCACCTGGACCTGCCAGAGCCGCTGGTCGAGGGGATAAAGGGCGCGGCCAGCCCCGAAGAGGCCAAGCGGTTCGGCACCGGCTATGCGGTCGGGCTCTGCCGGGACCTGCTGGACCTTAAGGTGCCCTGCATCCATTTCTACACCATGGGCAGGAGCGGCGCGGTGGCCGACGTCCTGGGCCGGCTCAAGGGAAGGGGCCTTTGAGCCGGAGGGACTTCAGGTCGTTCTGCCGGGAGCGCCTGGCGGTTTTCGACGGGGCCATGGGCACCTGCCTGGCCGCGGCCGGGACGACGGCCCGGGACTTCGGCGGCCACCCGGGATGCAACGAGTATCTCAACGTGACGCGGCCGGACGCGATCCTGAAGATTCACCGCGACTACCTGTCGGCCGGGGCGGACGCGGTCGAGACCAACAGCTTCGGGGGCGCGGCCCACATCCTGGCCGGGCACGGGCTGGAGGGCCGGTGCCGGGAGATAAACCGGACGGCGGCCAGCCTGGCGCGGCGGGCGGCCGACGAGTTCTCCAGGCCCGGGGCGCCGCGGTTCGCGGCCGGGTCCATGGGCCCGGGCTCCAGGCTGCCCAGCCTGGGCCAGATAACCTTCGATCAGCTGGCCGCCAGCTATCGGCCGCAGGCTGAAGGTCTGCTGGAGGGCGGGGCGGACCTCCTCATCATCGAGACCTGTCAGGACCTGCTGCAGCTCAAGGCGGCCCTGGCCGCGGTCCGCAGCCTGTCGGCGGAGGTGCCGGTGATCGTCCAGGTCACCATGGACCGCACCGGCCGGACCCTGACCGGCAGCGACATCACGGCCGTGCTGGGCGCTCTGGAGCCGCTCCCGGTGGCGGCCATCGGGCTCAACTGCGGCCTGGGGCCCGAGGGCCTGGCCGGGGCGGTCCGCTACCTGGCCAGGCACTCGTCGAAGCCGGTCTCGGTGATGCCCAACGCCGGATTGCCCAGGATGCGCCGGGGGCGGGCGGTCTACGACCTGTCTCCCGCGGATTTCGCGAAACAGATGAGGGCCTTCGCCCGGGATTTCGGGCTGAACATCGCCGGCGGCTGCTGCGGGACCACGCCCGATCACATCCGGGAGCTGGCCAGGGCGGTCGGAAAGTTGAAGCCCAGGCTTCCCGCCGAAAGGCGGGCCAGGGTTTCCTCCTTGTACCAGGCCCAGGATGTCAGGGCGCCCATCAGGCCCCTGATCGTCGGCGAGCGGACCAACGCCTCGGGCAGCAGGAGGTTCCGGGAGCTGCTGGAGAAGCACGATCACCAGGGCATGGCGGGCCTGGCCCTGGAACAGGAGCGCGAGGGGGCGCACCTGGTCGACCTCTCGCTGGCCGCGGCCGGCCGGGACGAGGCGGCCGACATGGACAGGCTCTGCCTGATCCTCAACACCTCGCTCAGGCTGCCGGTGATGGTGGACTGCACCGATCCCAGGGCCCTGGAGGCCGGGCTCAAGCGCCTGGCCGGCCGCTCGGTGGTCAACTCCATCAACCTGGAGGACGGGGGCGGAAAAGCGGGAAGGATCCTTTCGCTCTGCCTGATCCACGGGGCGGCGGTGGTGGGCATGGCCATCGACGAAAGGGGGATGGCGGCCGACGGCAAGCGGAAGGCCGAGGTGGCCGGCCGCCTGGTCGGGTTTGTCAAGAGGAGGGGGCTTACGGAGCAGGAACTGTTCCTGGACCTGCTGACATTCACCCTGGGCAGCGGCGACCGGAATCTGGAGAACGCCGGCCGGGAGACGCTGGCGGCCCTGGAACAAGTCAAGAAAAGGTTTCCGGAATGCCCCACCATCCTGGGAGTGAGCAACATATCGTACGGCCTGCCGGGCGCGGCCCGGCGCGCCCTGAATTCCGTCTTCCTGCACGAGGCCCTGAGCCGCGGGCTGGACGCCGCCATCATGCACGCCGGTAAGGTCCAGCCGCTATATTCCGTCGATAAAAGCGCGGCCGACATCTGCCGCAGCCTGATCCACAACAGGCTCTACCGGGGGCGGAGGCCGCTGGAGGCGCTGCTGGAGCATTTCCAACAAAAGGGCCGCGAGGAGCCCGACAGGTTAAGCCCGCTGCCCCCCCCGGGGGAGAGGCTCCGGCGCTCCATCGTCGAAGGGGACGCCGGGAAGGCCGCCTCCGCTGCCCAAGAGCTGCTGGGGGAACAATCCGCCCGATCGATTCTATCCGGCGTCCTGCTGCCGGCCATGGACGAGGTGGGCAGGCTTTTCAAGGCGGGCAGGACGCAGCTGCCGTTCGTGCTGAGGTCGGCCGAGGCCATGAAGGAGGCCACCGGCCTGCTGGCGCCGCGATTGGGATCGAGCCGCGTAAAGGGACGGGGCACCATGGTGCTGGCCACGGTCCGCGGCGACGTCCACGACATCGGGAAGGACCTGGTGGACATGATACTCACGGCCAACGGCTACCGGGTGGTGAACCTGGGCGTCAAGCGCACGGCCGAGGATATCATGCTGGCGGCCCGCAAGCACAAACCCGAGGCGGTGGGGCTCTCCGGACTGCTGGTGGAATCGGCCAGGGCCATGGGCGAATACCTGGACGCCTTCGGGTCCGGCGGGCTGAAGGTTCCGGTCATTTGCGGCGGGGCGGCGTTGAGCCGGAAGTTCGTCGAGAAGGACCTGGCGCGGCGCTACCGGGGCCGGGTCTACTACGCGGCCGACGCCATGGAGGGCTTGAGGATAATGGACCGGATATGCCGGGGGGCCAGGGGACGAGGGTGAAGGGTGAAGGGTGCATCTTGAATGGTGAATGGTGAATGGGCCGGAGTCTAGGGATGGACTTCGGTTTCACATGGGTTGAATGAAAGGCAGAGTGCCGGAAAGAGCTCGGCAAATTGGGAAAGATAAGGATATACCGGAGGGTGCCGCCGGGGGAGGTGCTGGACCTGCTGGACAGGCGGGCGCTCTTCGTGAGCCGGTGGGGCTACGGGTCCATCGACCAAAGACAGAGGCTGGTGTTGGAGTCCAAACTAACGGCCATGTGGGGGGAGCTCTCGTCCCCGGAACACTGGTCGGCCGGGACGGTTTGGGCCCCTTTTAATGCCAGGCTCGACGGTGACAACCTGACACTCGAAGGGGCGGTGCCCAAAACACAATTTTGCTTGAAACCCGACAAGCTTCCTGTCGCGATTCTGCTGGGCCTGAAAAACCGGAAGAAGGTCGTCCTGCAGGCGGTGACCCTGGGCCGGGCGGCCACCCGCTTGTCGAAATCGAAGAAAGGGGCCGAGGACAGGCTCTATTGGCACGGCTTGGCGGCCGAGGCCGCCGAGGCCCTGGCGGAATGGTGCAGCCGGAGGGCGAACGGAGAGATGGGGTGGAAAGGATGCCGGAGGATCAGCCCAGGGTTTCCGGCCTGGCCTGAGCTGTCGGAGCAGAGGAAGATATTCCGGGCATTGAGGCCGGGGAGGATCGGCGTCAGGCTGTCGCGGTCATGTCAGATGATGCCGGAGTACAGCACAAGTGCGGCTGTATTTACTATATAAACATACATAACCCCTCCAGGCAGGGGCGAAGGGGGGGTCCCGCTTCGCCCCGCTTTTTTGCCATTATTGGGTTGAAAACAATCGTTGAATTGCGATATAATTATCAGTTATGCACCGGATAAGGGGGAACCTGGATTCGGTCCGCCAGAGGATAGCCAGGGCCGCCGAGGCGGCCGGCAGAGACCCCGGGGAAATCACCCTGGTGGCCGTAACCAAGACCTATCCCGCGGAAACTATTAACGAGGGAATCGAGGCCGGGATAACCATCATCGGCGAGAACCGGGTGCAGGAGGCGGCCGGTAAATACCCGCGGATAGGCCAAAGGGCCCAGTGGCACCTGGTGGGGCACCTGCAGTCGAACAAGGCAAAGAAGGCGGTCGAGATTTTCTCACTGATACACTCAATCGACTCGGTGAAGCTGGCGCAAGAGGTGGGGCGGCGGGCGGCGGAGCGGGGCAAGGTGCAGGGCGTCCTGCTGGAGGTCAATACCTCGGGGGAGGCGCAGAAACAAGGGGTGGAGCCGGACAGAACCCTGGAGGTGCTGGGGGAAGCGGGAGAGATAAAGGGGATAAGGGTCATGGGGTTGATGACGGTGGGGCCGTTGACCGGCGAAGTTACGAAAATACGAAAAGCATTCGAGAAGCTGAGAACGATTTTCGAGGAGGCGGGCGGGCTGGGCCTGGCCAACGTGGAGATGAGGCACCTGTCCATGGGCATGTCCGGCGACTTCGAGCTGGCCATCGCCGAAGGATCAAACATGGTGCGCATCGGCACCGCCATCTTCGGCAGCCGGGCTTGATTATTCTGCCACGGACTTCGATGAACTCAGCCCAAGGATCAACACGGATTCATTTTTAAGGGGATACCAATGAAGCTGACCCCGCTGGACGTGCGCAAGCAGACCTTCAAGAAGAAGGGCATGGGCGGGCTGGACCCGGGCGAGGTCCAGGCCTTCCTGGAGATGGTGGCCGCCGAGCTGGAGGATCTGGTCCGGGAGAACACCAGCCTGGCCGAGCGGCTGCAGGGCCTGGACGGCAAGATCGAGGACTACCGGCGGATGGAGAAGACCCTTCAGGACACCCTGATGTCGGCCCAGAAGACCTCGGACGAGCTGAGGGAGAACGCGGAGAAGCGGGCCGAGCTGCTGCTGCGCGAGGCCCAGTTCAAGGCCGACCAGATCATCGGCGAGGCCCGGGCCCGGCTGATGGACCTGCAGCGGCAGATAGCCGACCTCAAGAACCTGCGCTCGGCCTACCTGGCCAAGTTCCGCAGCCTGCTGGAATCGCACATGGACATGCTGCAGTTCCAGGAGATGGACTCGGGCATCCGCATCCAGACCAACATCTTCGCCTCCACCAGGAAACCGCCCCACGACTCCATCGCCGCCCCGGCCCAGCCCGGCGTTCGGGACGCGGTGCAGGCGCCCAGGCTGATGACCGAGGAGGCGACCGAGGCCGCCACCAAGGCGAACCCGGAACCGATTGCGGCCATCCCCGAGCCGGAGGAGCCCAAGCCGGACCCGGTGGCCGAGGCCAGGATCAGGGCCATCGAGCAGCAGATACTGGAAAGCGTCAAGCCGGCCGTGCCGCCGGCCGAGGAGGAGCAATGAGCGATCTGCGCCGGGAAATCCGGGAGGCGGTGAGCTTTCTCGGAAAACGGACCACGGTCAAACCGAAGCTGGGGATCATCCTGGGCACCGGCCTGGGGGGGCTGGTCAAGAACATCAGGATCAGAAGCGTCATCCCCTATCAGGAGATCCCCCACTTCCCGGTCTCGACGGTGGAGAGCCACGCCGGGCGCCTCATTTTCGGGACGCTGTCGGGCAAGCCGGTGATGGTGATGCAGGGCCGGTTCCACTACTACGAGGGCTACAGCATGCAGCAGGTCACCTTCCCGGTGAGGGTGATGAAGGCCCTGGGCGTCAAAACCATGGTGGTCTCCAACGCCTGCGGCGGTGTCAACCCCACGCACCGGGCCGGCGACATCATGGTCATCTCTGACCACATCAACCTGATGGGCGACCACCCGCTGCGGGGCAGGAACGACGAGCGCCTGGGGCCGCGCTTCCCGGACATGTACAACACCTACACCGCCGAGCTGATCGGACTGGCGGAGCAGGCCGCCCTGGACATCGGGGTCAAGCTGCAGAAGGGCGTCTACCTGGCCCTGTCCGGGCCGACCCTGGAGACCGGGGCCGAATACCGGATGGTGCGCCTGCTGGGGGGCGACGTGGTGGGGATGTCCACCGTGCCCGAGGTGATAGTGGCCAAGCACCAGGGGATGAAGGTGCTGGGATTCTCCATCATCACCGACATGGGCTTCGCCGAGGCCATGGAGGCGGTCAGCCTGCAGGACGTGCTCAAGGTGGCGGCGGTGGCCGAGCCCAGGTTCGTGCGGCTGGTGACCGAGGTGGTCAGGCGCATGAAGCTTTAACCGAGGGTAAAGGGTTAAGGCAAAAGGGGTAAGCTGCGGCCATATAGTCGAGCATGACAGAAACTCAAAACGCAG
>DHHE01000230.1:21857-23403 GCA_002403115.1 bacterium UBP2_UBA4780
GGCAGCGCCCTGTTCTTCTCCTCGGCCGCCAGCTTCTTCACCGGGGTCAGCCTGGTGGGGGTGGTGGGCGAGGATTTCCCCAAGGGGGAAATCGAGTTCCTGGCCAAGCGGGGGGTGGACCTGTCGGGGCTGGAGGTCGCGGTGGGCCGGACCTTCCGCTGGTGCGGGTCCTACGAGTACGACATGAACGAGGCCAGGACCCACTCCACCTGCCTCAACGTCTTCCAGGAGTTCCGGCCCAAGCTGTCGCCGGCCCACGCCGCGGCCGAGTTCCTTTTCCTGGGCAACATCGACCCGGTGCTGCAGCGGGACGTCATCTCCAAGGTCGCCAACCCCAAGGCCATCGGTTGCGACACCATGAACTTCTGGATCCAGGGCAAGCGGGAGGAGCTGCTGAAGACCCTGGCGGGCGTGGACATCATGTTCATCAACGACGCCGAGGCCCGGATGCTGGCCGGGGTGCCCAACCTCATCAAGGCGGCCCGGGCCATCCGCGAACTGGGGCCCAGGATACTGGTGATAAAGAAAGGCGAGCACGGCTCGATGCTTTTCACCGACCACACGGTGTTCGCCGTCCCGGCCTACCCCCTGGAGGACGTCTTCGACCCCACCGGGGCCGGGGACTCGTTCGCCGGGGGCTTCATGGGCTACCTGGCCTCGCGGGGCAAGGTCGAGGAGGAGGTGTTGCGGAGGGCCATGATCTACGGGTCGGTGATGGCCTCGTTCAACGTGGAGAAGTTCTCCATGGACCGCCTGAAGACCCTGACAAAAGCGGAGATCGAGTCCCGGTTCAAGGAGTTCCGCAAGCTGTCGCACGTGGAGGAGCTGGAGGTTTAGCAGGGGTAGGGTTTTATTAGGAAGCCATGAAGGCAGGAATGACTTGTGCCGATCATCCTGCCTATTCGCCAGACATGGAATTGAAGACGATGAAGAACGTCGAGTTAAGATGGTCGTTAACTCATAGTGGGGGAAGTGTGATGAGACATCTGTGCGTGTTGGCATGTCTGCTGGTCGGGGCGGCCGCCCTTCAGGCCCAAGAGCAGCGTAAGACAGCGGTAGCGGTGATGACCCTGCGGGGCTCGGGCGTCTCCGAATCAGACGCCAAGTTCCTGACCGAGCGGCTGACCATCGAGCTGCAGCGGGCCGGGGTCTTCGAGGTGATGGAGCGGGACAAGGTGGACGAGATCCTGAAAGAGCAGGGCTTCCAGCAGACCGGGGCCTGCGACGAGACCGCCTGCCTGGTGGAGGCCGGCCGGCTGCTGCCGGTGGAGAAGATGATCGGCGGCTCGGTGGGGCGCGTGGGGAACGTCTACGCCGCCCAGATCCGGCTGATAGACCTGAGGAGCGGCAAGGTGGAGAAGACCGCCACCCGCGACTACAAGGGCGAGCTGGAGCACCTGCTGACGGCGGGCATGAGGGAGAGCGCCGAGGAGCTCTCGGGAAAGCGGGCGGTGCAGGCCCAGGTCTCGGCCCCCGGCGCCGCGGCCGGCTCCCAGGACCAGGCCATGATGCGGACCCTGCTGGAGGCCCAGTACGAGGACAAGTC
>DHHE01000074.1:0-2037 GCA_002403115.1 bacterium UBP2_UBA4780
CCGTCTGACAGGCGACCCCGGGCACCGAAGCGAGGCCCTGCGACTCTACCGGCTTTTCTACGAGCGCCGCCGCCTGCACTGCACCCTGGAGCGCATCAGGGAGCTGGAGGGGGCATGATCCGGGCCGGCCATTTAAGATCGGCCCTGGTGAAGATCCGCCCTCTTTCCGACGCCGACCGCGCCTGGGCATCCAGTGTCCTGACCGAGCGGTGGGGCTCCCCGGATATCGTCACCCGGGGCCGGGTCCACCGGGCGGACAGGCTGCCGGGATTCATCGCCCTCGTCGGCGGCGAGCCTTTGGGCTTGATCACCTATTGCATTTCCGGGCCGGAATGCGAGATAATAAGCTTGGACAGCCTGGCCGAAGGCCGGGGCATCGGGACCGCCCTGTTGCGGGCGGTCGAGGACGAGGCCCGGCGCTCAGGGGTCCGGCGTCTCTGGCTGGTGACCACCAACGACAACCGGCGGGCCATCTCCTTTTACGGGAAGCGCGGCTTCCGGGTCGCCGCCGTTCACGCCGGGGCCGTCAGGGAGTCGAGAAGGCTCAAACCCTCGATACCGGAAACCGGGATGGACGGCGTCCCCATCCGGGACGAGATGGAGATGGAGATGATATTGCGGGAGACGGAATGAACCAAGTACAATCACCTCCGCCGACAACCGCCAGGCTGGTGCTCTGGTCCATCGCCGCCGAGCCCCTGTTCCTGGCGGCCCTGGCCCTGTTCCTGAACCGCCTGGGGACCCTGCCCCGGGACGGCGCCCCTCCCGATGGGGACGTCATGCTGATCGTCTTCTCCGCCCTCTCCCTGGGGGCGCTCTGGGCCGGCTTCCGGTTCGCCGCCGGAGGCTTCGCCCCCAAAAGACCTTCATTTTCTACGGAGCCGGCCATGCCGACTTTCGGCCACCAGATAGCGGCCGTGGCCCTGGCCGCCGTTCCCGGGATGCTGGGCTTCGTCCACTACCTGCTGTACGGCATGGACTGGGTGCTCCTGGCCTTCTGCCTTGGCGGCTTCGCCGCCGCCGCCCGCCACGCGCTTTTCTTCGGGAGCGGGCCGGGATGATGCTCAACGTCAGGGTGGTTCCCAACGCCAAACAGGAGCGGATGGTCCGCGAGCCGGAACGGCTAAAGGTCTACCTCTGCGCCCCGGCGGTGGAGGGGAAGGCGAACGAGAGGCTGGTGGCTTTTTTGGCGGAAACCTTCCGGGTCAAAAGGCGCCAGGTGGTCATCCGCCACGGCCTGGCCTCCCGCAACAAGCTGGTGGAGATCCTGGGGCCGTGAGCCCGACCCGGTTCATCCGTTTCTCCCGCCTCCGGCTGCTGGCCCTGACGGCGCTCGACCTGGGCTTGGTCGCCCTGGCGGCCCTGGGCATCCAGGACGGCAGGCCGCTGCTGGCGGCGCCGTCATACATGCTGCTGGCCCTCTCGGCCGCGGCCCTGCTGCTGCTGTGCCGGGAATGGTTCTCCCCGTCCCGCATAGAAATGTCCCCGGACTCGATCTCCATCAAATGGAACAATTGGCGGATCCGCGGCGCCCGGCTGGCGGCCGAGATGACCAAGGCCCGGCCCCGCTCCCTGGTCCTGTCCCTCGGACGGCCGGAATACTCGGTGGACCCGGTGGGCCCGCTCCACCTGGGGGCCATGCTGGTGATCCGGCCCCTGCTGGGCCTGTTCCTGCCCCGGCACCTCTCCCGGACGTACTTCATCGATTCGCGCAGGCTCTCCGGACTGCTGGGCCGGGGCCCGGGTGAAGAGGCCGTGGTCGCCTTTCCCGTTTGCCTGTTCGGAAAAAGGAGGATAAGGCATGCCCTTGAAAAATATCTGGAGTAAGTGGTTCGGCCGGGAAAGGCCTCTCAAGCCCGGCCTCTACCAGTACCGGGGGGAGGATGGGGGGAGGGCATTCCGCCTGCACCTGCGGATCGAGCCCGACGCCCGGGGGGTGCTGGCCATCAACGCCTCCAAGATACTGCACCTCAACCAGACCGCGGCCGAGATGGCCCTGCACGTCGTCGAGGGCCGGACGGCTGAGGAGGCGGCCGG
>DHHE01000074.1:2114-3056 GCA_002403115.1 bacterium UBP2_UBA4780
TTCTCCACCCCGGTCTCCGCGCCCTACCGCATGGACCTGGCCCTGACCTACAAATGCGACAACGCCTGCGGACATTGCTATTTGCCGGCCGGCCGCCATACGGCCGAACTGGATACTGCCCAGTGGAAGAATGTCATCTCCAGGCTCTGGGAGATAGGCGTCCCCCACGTCTGCTTCACCGGCGGCGAGGCCACCCTGCGGCCCGACCTGGTTGACCTGGTCGCCTACGCCGAGGAGACCGGGCTGGTGACCGGGCTGTTGACCAATGGCCGGGGGCTGCGCAACAAAAAACTGGTATCGGCCCTGGTGGAGGCCGGCCTGGACCACTTCCAGATCACCCTGGAGTCCCACGACCCCAAGGTCCACGACCGGATGGTCGGGAAGCGCGGCGCCTGGGCCCAGACCGTGGCCGGCATCAGGAACGCGGTGGCCACCCCGGTCTACACCATCACCAATACCACCATCACCAGGCTCAACGCCAAGGGGCTTCCCCGGACCCTGCAGTTCATCAAGTCGCTCGGATTGGAGACCGCGGCCTGCAACGGACTTATCTACTCGGGCCAGGGGGCCGAGTGCGGCCTCGGTTTCACCGAGCGCGAGCTGGGCCCGGTCGTGGAAAAGGTCCGCGACGCCGCCCGCAAGCTGGGGCTCAGGCTCATCTGGTACACACCCACCCAGTACTGCCAGCTGGACCCGGTGAAGCTGGAGCTGGGCGTCAAGTCCTGCACCGCCGCCAAGTACAACATGTGCGTCGAGCCCGACGGCTCGGTCATCCCCTGCCAGAGCTGGTTCGCGCCGCTGGGCAACATCCTGCATGAGCCATGGGATAAAATATGGAATGCGGAACTGGCCGTCCGCCTCAGGGAGAGACGGGACGTCCCGGTCAAGTGCCGGAGCTGCGGCCAGCTGCCGGTCTGCGGCGGCGGCTGCCCCATCTATAAC
>DHHE01000092.1 GCA_002403115.1 bacterium UBP2_UBA4780
CACCCACTTCAGGTGTAAGGCAGGCCGCCTATTTCAGTGCAGTCCCGCCCCCTCTTGCCTTCGACACAGCCAGCCCTGAGCATGGCCGAAGGGCTCAGGCTGACAGAGGGGACAAGCCGTCTGGTTACTTAAGCGATCCGATTTTACCTGAACGGACGGGAAAACATTCAAGTTCAAATGCCGCGAAAAGGTGAGTTCATGGACCTGACCACCAAGAAGTACCAATCGATATCCTACGTCTCCGGGCCGCTTCTGTTCGTGAACAACGCCAAGGGGCTGTCCTACGGGGCCATCGTCGAGATCGAGCTGGCCGACGGCTCCCGCAAGGGCGGACAGACCATCGAGGTCTCCGAGCAGTACGCGGTCGTCCAGGTTTTCGAGGAGACCCGGGGCCTGGACCTGAAGAGCAGCACCGTCAGCCTCAAGGAGGACGTGGCCCGCATCCCGGTCAGCCGGGACATGATCGGCCGCCGCTTCAACGGGCTGGGCCGGCCCATCGACGGTCTGCCGGAGATCGTGCCCGAGAAGCGCCTGGCCATCATCGGCGAGCCCATGAACCCCACCTCGCGGGCCAAGCCCGAGGAGTTCATCCAGACAGGCATCTCCACCATCGACGGCTTCGCCACCCTGGTGCGGGGCCAGAAGCTGCCCATTTTCTCCGGGGCCGGCCTGCCGGCCAACGAGATCGCCGCCCAGATCGTCAAGCAGGCCAGGGTGCTGGGGGCCAAGGAGGAGTTCGCCGTGGTCTTCGCCGCCATGGGCATCACCAGCCGGGAGGCGGCCTATTTCATCGGCGAGTTCGAGAAGTCCGGGGCCCTGGCCAAGACGGTGGTCTTCATGAACAAGGCCGACGATCCCACCATCGAGCGCATCCTGACCCCGCGCTGCGCCCTGACCTGCGCCGAGCACCTGGCCTACGACCACGGCATGCACATCCTGGTCATTTTGACCGACATGACCAACTACTGCGAGGCATTGCGGGAAGTCGGCACCGCCCGGGAGGAGATCCCGGGGAGGCGCGGCTACCCGGGCTACATGTACACCGACCTGGCCCAGATCTACGAGCGGGCCGGCCGCATCCACGGGCGCCAGGGGTCGATCACCCAGATCCCCATCCTGACCATGCCCGACGACGACATCACCCACCCCATCGCCGACCTCACCGGCTACATCACCGAGGGACAGCTGGTGCTGTCGCGCCAGCTGCACCGCATCGGCTGCTACCCGCCCATCGACCCCCTGCCGTCGCTCTCGAGGCTGATGAACAACGGCATCGGGGAGGGGCGCACCCGCAAGGACCACCGGGAGTGGGCCAACCAGCTCTACGCCGCCTACGCCACCGGGCGCGACCTGCGCAAGCTGGTGGCCATCATCGGCGAGGAGGCCCTGACCGAGATCGACCGCAATTACCTGCACTTCGCCGAGAGCTTCGAGAAGGAGATGATCAACCAGGGCGGCGCCGACCGGGCCATCAGGGACACCCTGGACCTGGGCTGGAAGCAGATGTCCATGCTGCCGGCCAAGGAGCTGAAGCGCATCAGCAAGGATCACATCCACCAGTACTACCACGGGGAGACCATGGAGAAGATGTTCGGCCAGGGGGGGGTCTGACGGCAGACGGTTCAAACCGGTTCGATATGTTTGAGATGTTTCGAGAAGCCACCCCGGGAAGGTTTACGTGGGCATGAGAACACCGGTCCTCATCGCGCTTTTATCCGCCTCGGCGGCTTTCGCCCAGACCCTGGACGTCACCATCAAGGGCCTGGACGACGGCAGGAAGACCAGCCGCCAGCAGGACTACCGGGAGGCGGTGCTGGACGCCAAGCGCCAGGCCATCGAGCAGGCCGGGGTCAAGGTGACCTCGCGCTCCACCGTGGTCAACGCCCGGCTGAGCGAGGACTTCATCGAATCCCAGGCCGAGGCCGTCATCCTGCCGGGATTCCAGGTGATAGACATCGGCTACACGGCCGACGGCACCTACCAGGTGGTGCTCTCGGGCAAGGTCCAGCTCGTCTTGGACGAGCAGCCGGAGAATGAGCCGGGGGTGCTGGCCCTGGTGATGGACCTCTACAGCGTCCCCATAAGCTTCCAACTGGACGGCAAGCCGCTGGACGCCAACAAGCCTTTTCTGGCCGTGGGGGCGGTGACGGACAGCCAGGCCATCAAGACATTCGCCAGCCTGCGCGATTTCAAGAAGCAGTATCACAATCTGCTCCACTACTTCGTCTACCTGTTCAGGCTGCCCCGGGGCAAGCATACCCTGTCCATCAAAGCCTCGGTGCTGCTGGGCAGCGAGCGCATCGAGCGCAGCAACCTGGTGGACGTCGACATCGCGCCAGGACAATACACGGTCTACGAGTACCTGGCCCACCCTGACTACGGCTTCGAGGCGGCCGATCGCGATTTCCTGCTCGAACGCTTCGTCGGCAGGAACCGGTTCCGGGACACCACCGCCGCCTTCCGGGGGATGATCAAGCAGAGGCTGGAGAACGAGATCACCGCCTTCGGCGGGGTGAAGTTTTAAATCCTTTTGGCCCGCGAAACACGCTAAATTCACTAAAGTATGAAATATCCAGTGTTTTAAGATAAATCTTTCGTGTAGTTCGCGTGTTTAGAGGTGTAGGATCAAATTGATGGTGGTAGTCGTCCTCCCGGCCTACAATGCCGCCAAGACCCTGCTGCCGACCTTCCGGGAGATCCCGCCCGGCTCGGCGGACAGGGTGATCCTGGTCGATGACGCCAGCGACGACGACACGGCCAGGCTGGCCCGGGAGCTGGGGTTACAGACCCATGTCCATCCGTCGAACCGGGGCTACGGCGCCAACCAGAAGACCTGCTACGGCCTGGCTCTGGAGACGGGGGCCGACATCGTCGTCATGCTCCACCCCGACTACCAGTACACCCCCAAGCTGATCCCGGCCATGACCGAGCTTATACGCTCCGGTCTATACGATGTCGTCCTGGCCTCCCGCATTTTAGGGGGGCAGGCCCTAAGGGGCGGAATGCCGTTATATAAATATATCTCCAATCGTACCTTGACGCTCTTCCAAAACATAGTGATGGGACAAAAGATTTCAGAGTACCACACCGGCTACCGTGCCTTCAGCCGCCGGGTGCTGGAATCAATCAATTGGCGGGGAAACAGCGACGATTTCGTCTTCGACAACCAGATGCTGGCCCAGGTCCTTTACCACGGGTTTCGTGTGGCCGAGATCACCTGCCCCACCAAGTATTTCCCCGAGGCATCGTCCATCAACTTCGGCAGAAGCGTAAAATACGGCATGGGCTGCTTGAAGACAGCCTTAGTGTACCTCTTTTGCAAGACGGGAATCATTGACTCTTCTTTGTTCGGAAAGGAAAATGGATAACTCGAAAAACATGGATAAAATTAACGCCATCATCGGTATCCCCGGCGTCCGCCTGACCCTGCTAGTGTCCTTGTTCTGCACCCTGGCCTTTCCGAAGCTCGGCGGATATGGCCTGGCCGTCTGGGACGACGCCTATTACGCCAGCAAGGCCAGGGAGATACAGCGCACCGGTGACTGGGTGACGATGCATTATGACGACCGGCTCATGTTCGACAATCCGCCAGGCTTCATGTGGCTGCTGGCGCTATCTTACAAGATTTGGGGGGTTAACGACTACGCCGCCAAGTTCCCGTCGGCTGTATTTGGGACACTGGCCATAATCCTGGTCTACCTGTTGGCCAAGAGGATGAGGGATGAATGGTACGGTTTTCTGACGGCGGCAGTGCTTTGCCTGACCCAGCCATTCATCCGCTATTCGCGGCGGGGGATGATGGATGTTGATCTCACTTTTTTCATAGTTCTGGCCCTCTATGCTTTTTGGGAGGCAGGCCAGGGCCGCAGAAAGTGGCTCTATGTTTGGGGCCTATCCAGCGGCTTCGCCATTTTGCTGAAGAGCGTCCTGGGGCTTTTTGCCCTATTCATTCCTATCGTGTGGATGCTGGTGGCGGGCAAATGGGACATCCTCAGGAGGAAGGAACTTTACTTGGGCCTTGCCTTGGCCTTGGTCTCCAGCGGCTGGTGGTTTGTGGCCGAATATATGAAGCACGGCCGCGCCTTTGTTGACATGCATTTCAGTTGGATAATATTCCGCCGCAGCTTCGTGGTATCAGAGGGGAGCGGAAAGTGGTGGGAACATCTGTCCTACTTAAAGGATTTGGTTAAATATTATTGGCCGTGGCTGCCCATATCACTCTGGGGCCTGGGCGCTTTGGTCGTTGGCTTTAAAAGGCAGGGCAAGAAGGATGCCGGCCTGCTGGTTCTTGTCTGGGTGGCGTCTTATCTTTTCATCCTCAGCGCCATGAAGGCCCGCCGGCTTTGGTACTTGATGCCGGCCTTTCCGGGCCTGGCCATGCTGGCGGCCCACGCTCTTTACGGCTGGCTGAGTGAAGAAAAGCGCCGACTACGCGTCGTCCGGATAATGGCCTGCGCTGTGCCGGCAGCATACGCCGCAGTTAATTTCACACCGTTGAAGATGGACAAACACCGGACCCAGGATATCAGGTCGCTGGCTCCCTACGTGCGCTATTATTCCAACAGCGGTTACCGGATCATTGCCTACCGCCAGGACTACTTTGCTCTCAACAGCGGACTGATATTCTATACCGGCGCGGCGGCCAAGCCGTTCTATGCCGAGGAGCACGAACTTGATGCCGCCATATCCTCTGGTTCGCCAACGGTATGCATTATGGATTGCGGGCAATTTGCCGCTCTGTCCGGCGGTGTGCGGGACAAATTGAGGCTGGTGAAGCAGTACGACAACGCCATGATGCTTGCCAACGGGGCGGTGCTGCCGGACACGCTGCGCATCGTCCCCTGACCTCATAGAAAAGAAATTTTATGGAGAACGTCTCCCCGACCCGGGCAAAGCTACACCCAGTATAGCTGTCACCCTGAGGTTGGCTCCGCGCCCTACAGGCTGAAGGGTGACAGCAAGAGCCATCCTTCAATCCGCGGGGCAGGATGCCATCTCAGGATGACATAGTTATTTTGTTTTTACATAAAGTATTACAGTAAAAGCATGGAGAACGTCTCCCCGACCCGGATGAACCTGCTGGCCCGAAAGGGCCAGGTGTCCCTGGCCCGCCAGGGGGTCGATCTATTGAAGAAGAAGCGGGACGCCCTGGTGTCCGAGTTCTTCTCGGTGGTGCGCACCAACCTCGGCTCCCGGGAGCGCCTCAACGCCGCCTCCCAGGAGGCGGTGGACACGCTCAACCTGGCGGTGGGCCTGGAGGGACGGGCGGCCCTGGAGTCGCTGGGCCTGGCCGGGCGGAGGGAGATAGACCTTTCGGTATCCGAGCGCAACGTCTGGGGGATCAAGATCCCCGAGGTGGGCGGGCCCAGCCTCAGGCGCCGGGACTTCGAGCGCGGCTACAGCCCGGCCACGGCCTCGGCCCGGGCCCTGGACGCCAGCGCCCTGTTCGAGGAGGCGCTGGACCTGATGGTCGAGGTGGCCGGCAGCGAGACCAGGATCAAGAAGCTGGGTTCGGAGATAAAAAAGACCACCCGGAGGGTAAACGCCCTGGAGCAGATAGTCATCCCCAGGATCTTCCGGGAGATAGGCTACATCAAGAGCGTGCTGGAGCAGCGGGAACGGGAGGACATCTTCCGGCTGAAGATGATCAAGCGGAAATCCACCTCGGAGAAATCCGCGCCCGGGGGCGCCGATGGCTGAGGGACGGCGGGGGCGAAGGATGAACCTTCGCCTTTTTTACCGGGCATCAGGCCTGGCACTGTGCCTGGGCGCCTGCGGCTGCATCTCCATGAGCATCGAGACCCGGGTAGAACGCGGCGGCGGCGGCACCCGCAGCTACCAGGTGGAGATGGACCCGCCATTCGCCGGAAAGGACGGCGGCGGCCCCGGCGCCCTTAAGATATCGGACTTGGGTCTTGACGATATCCAGGGGATATCCAAGGTCGACAGTTCTCATTCCGTAAGGGAGGACGGCGGCGCGGTTTCCCGGACCACCTTCCGGGCCGACGACATCCGCAAGTTCTCCCAGGACGACGACACGATTTCGCTCGACGTCTCCAGGAAGGGCTTGTGGGTCCGCTACCGGTTCCGCGAGAGCTACAAACTGGGCATTGGCCGGAACGACAGCGCGGCGGCCGCGTTGTTTTCGAAGAACCGATTCCGGCACAGGCTGCGCCTACCCGGCCGCATCGTCGAAAGCAACTGCGACTCCATGGCCGGGGGATGGGCGGTCTGGAACCGGCCGATGTTCGCGGAGCCGGGGCGGCTGGTGATGGAGGCGGAATCCCGGGCCCTGAACCCCATCTACCCGCTGCTGGCCGGGGCGGCGCTGCTGGCGGCGGCCGGGATCCTGTATGGAAGGCGAACGTCCGGGAGCGATAAGAGAGTTGAGTAAGGGCGGATTCGTCAGGCTTTCAGCGGCCCTGCTGGCGGCATCCCTGACGGCGGCGGCCATCGGCCGGGCCCCGTCCTACCGGTTCGATCCCGGGGAGGCCAGTCAGGGGAGCATCCGGTTCTACGCCCAGGCCGCCCAGTTCCGGGGCGAGCCGGGAAGGACCAGGGTGGAGATCTCCTACGTCCTGCCGCTGGAGAACCTGCAGTTCCTGATAGCCGACACGGCCTACCAAGCCAGGTACACCCTGTCGGTCTTGCTCTTCGACCGGAGCGGCCGCCAGGCGGGCGGCGACAGCTGGGAGCGGAGGCTGACGGTCGGCGACTACGCCTCCATCGGCAAGGAGCACCTGATCAACGCCGACACCCTGGGGCTGGAGATGGCCCCGGGGCGGTACCGGCTGAAGGTGGTCTGCACCGACAACAACTCCGAGCGCCAGGGGATGATCGAGCGGCCGCTGGAGGTGGGCGACCTCTTCGAACGGCCCCTGGCCCTGGGCGGCATCCGGTTCGAGCGGTCCCTTGACGGGGGTTTCTCGCCCTGGGCCCAGAAGACCTACGGGGGCGGCCTGGGGCCGGTGTCCCTCTACCTGAGGCTCTACTCGGCCGGGCCGGACACCGTGGTGCTGGGGTTCCGCCTGGAGGGGATGGAGCGCGGCGGCGGCCTGCTGGAGGCTTCGGACACGGTGGCGGTGGACGGCGTCAGGGAGATCAGGAGGGCGATCGACCCCGACAGCCTGCCGGCCGGGGGCTATCGTCTGGCCGTCACGGCCGGGCTCCTGTCCCGGCCCGGGCAGCCGTTCTACCAGGGCGTCGAAGAGGTCAGGGTGCAGAACCCGGGTTCGGGCGGCGGCGAGATCGAATCCTCGCTGGAGGTGCTGAGGTACGTCGCCGGCCGCAAGGAGATCCGCCAGCTGGAGCGGGCGGCCCCCGGCGAAAGGGACAGCCTGCTGGAGGCCTTCTGGCGGGAGCGCGACCCCACCCCGGGCACGGTGCGCAACGAGGCCCGCGATGATTTCTACCTGAGGGTGGCGGAGGCCAACCGGAAGTTCTCGTTGGGCATCCGCTCCGGCTGGCGCACCGACCGCGGCCGGATCTACATCAAGTACGGGCCGCCGGACGACATCGAACGGCATCCCTTCGAGCCCGAATACCCCTCCTACGAGATATGGGACTATTACGCCGATGGGGTCAGGTTCATGTTCATGGACACCCACGGCTACGGGGACTACAGGCTGATGAACCCCAAAGCGGAAAGGAAGTAGATGCGCATTCTGAAGACGGCGGCCCTCCTGACGGCGGCCGCGTTCCTGGCCGGGCAGGCGGCGGCGCTGCCCTCCAGGTCGGAGGGCCAGGTCGATTTCTGGGTTGATGGGGCCGCCTTTGCCGGTCCGGACGGAAAAACCTGGCAGGAGCTCTATTGGAGCTTTTCGCCGAACCAGCTGAAGGCCCGGGACAGCCTGGGGCAGAGAACGGCCGCTTTCAGGACGGTGATCACCCTGGCTGACAGCGCCGGCAAACAGAGGCTGGGCGAGGATTGGCGGACCACCGCTCCGATGCCGGACAGCGCCCTGGCCGCCCAGAGGTCGATGGTGCAGCTCGACCAGCTGGCCGTCTCCGACCTTGAGCCGGGCAGGTACCGCCTGTCGGTCGGGATATACGACCTGGTCTCCGGGAGCCAGGGGCTGGTTGAGGCGGAGGTGGAAGTCCCGAGCTTCAGCGGTCGGACGCCGGCGGTCAGCCAGGTGGAGCTGGCCTCGGACATCGCGGCCGACAGCACGACGTCGCGGTTCAGGAAGGGGGGGCTGACGGTCAGGCCCCATCCGGAACGGGTGTTCGGCGACGCCACCAACAACCGGCTGTTCTACTATGCCGAGGCCTACAAAGTGGAGAAGGCGCATTCCATCCGGGTCGCTTTCAGTTCATTCAAGGACCCGACGCTGAGGGTGGTCGACACCCGGGTCCTTTCCGGCCAGAGCGGTGCGGTGGTGCAGTACGGCGGCATGGTCCTCGACGAGATGGAGAACGGCTACTACCGGCTCTGGATTCAGGCGCTGGACGCCGGAGGCGGGGTGCTGGCCTCCTCGCAGGCCAATTTCAAGGTGGAGCGGGATATCCTGGAGAGGCTGCCCCAGTACCGGCGGATAATGGAGGAGCAGGCTGTCCTGGAGAAGGAGGCCGGCGAATACTATTCAAAAATAGACCTGATAGCCAACCAGGCCGAGCTGGCGGCCTACGCCAGGCTCAGCCAGGCGGGGAGGCGTGAGTTCCTGAGGCAGTTCTGGAGGAAGCGCGACCCCAGCCCGGATACGCCGGAGAACGAGGCCCTCAGGGAGCACGTCAACCGCTACCGCCAGGCCGACGCCGAGTTTCGCGAGCAGGCCAGGGCCGGCAGCGAGACCGACCGGGGCAAGGCGTACATCAAGCACGGCCCGCCGGACGAGGTGGAGAAACGGCTGCTGGAGGCCGAGACCAAGGACGTCCTGGTCTGGAAGTACAACAGCGGTCAGGTGCTGATGTTCTGGGACCGGCTGGGGGTGGGCAGGTTCGAGATGGTCTACGACAAGCACAACCCCCAGCGGTCCGATCCCAGGTTCCAGAGGCTTTTGAACCAATGATTCCGGGGGCGGCGGACATGGGCGGCATCATCCTTGGCGGGCGGGGCCTGGAGCTGGCCGATGTCGAGAAGGCGGCCCGGGGACGGGCCAGGATCTCGCTGTCGCCCGGGGCGGCCAGGGCGGTGGAATCCGGACGGAGAGTGGTGGAGTCGATCATCGCCCGGGGGGACAGCGTCTACGGCATCACCACCGGGTTCGGACGTTTCGCCGAGGTCTCCATTCCTCCGCCGGAGCTGGATCGCCTCCAGGTGAACCTGGTCCGCAGTCACGCCACCGGGGTGGGGCCGCCCTTCAGCCGGGAGCAGGTGCGGGCGGTGATGCTGCTGCAGGCCAACAAGCTCTCCAAGGGGGCCTCCGGGGTGCGCCGCCAGGTGGTGGCGTTGCTCCTGGAGATGCTCAATCGCGACGTGGTGCCGCTGGTGCCCCAGCAGGGATCGGTGGGGGCCTCGGGGGACCTGGCGCCGATGGCCCACATCGCCCTGGTGGCCATCGGAAGGGGCCGGGCGCTGCACCGGGGACGGGCCGTGTCCGGGGCGCTGGCCCTGAAGCGGGCCGGCCTCAGGCCGATCGCCCTCAAGGCCAAGGAGGGGCTGGCCCTGACCAACGGCACCGAGGTGATGACGGCGGTGGGGGCGCTG
>DHHE01000096.1 GCA_002403115.1 bacterium UBP2_UBA4780
CAGCCCGAACTTCTCCCCGGCCTCGCGCAGCATGGCGATGTGCACCTCGGTGCTCTGGAGGAACACCTCCACCCCGCCCCGGGGCAGCAACTGGTTGGTGTAGTAATGCAGGACGCTTTCGTAGATGGAGTTCAGCTCGCCCTGCTCCATGCGGCAAATGGCGGTGAAAATCCCGTCCAGGCCCTTGGCCCGCGGGACCGTCCGCAGCGCCTCGTCCACCGTTTTGTTCACCGCCTCCAGGTCCCCGGCCGACAGGGCCAGGTCGAAGGCCGCGGAACTCGCCCGGGGGGCCATCTCCAGCAGCGTCCGGGCGTGCTTCAGCTCCTCCTTGGCCATTTTGATGAAAAACAGCCTGGCCTCCAGCCCGTCGCTGGCCAGGGCCGCCTTCAGATAGACCTCGGAGGATCTGAGCTCGGCCTTGGAGAGGCCGTCGATGGCACAGTCGATCCTCATCAGTCGGTGAACAGGCGGTAGTAGCTGCGGTCCTTGACCAGCATCCCGTCCAGAGCCTCCCGGACGCCGGGGGTGGCGCCGAACTTCCCGGCCGCCTCCCTGAGGTGGCGGATGTGCTGTTTGGTGGTCAGCTCCAGATGGGCCAGGTTCAGCTCCCCCAGTCCGCGTACGGTGGAATCGAAGACGGCATTGAGCTCGCTCTGCTCCATCTCGGCGATGAGGTAGAAAGCCCTGTGGACGTCCTTCTCCTTTTGCAGAGCCTCCACCTTTGCCTCCAGTCCCGCTCTGATGTCCCGGACCAGGCCTTCGGGAAGGTCTATTGAGGTCCGGGCCGTCTCCGGCCGCGATGACAGCGAGTCCAGCGCCCGGGCGTGGCTCAGCTCGGCCTCGGTCATCTCCGAGAAGAACTTGCGCAGCTCGTAGTCCTCGAAGTTTATGGAGCACCACAGGTAGGCCTCGGACATCTTCAGCTCCAGGCCCTTGAAAACAGGCAGGGCTTCGGACAGCCTCATCTACTTCATGGCCTCCCTCGAGGAGAAGGCGCGCTCCAGGGCGAAGTCGGCCAGCAGGCCTCCCCTGGAACCGGTGCGGATGAACTCCGCCGCCGCCTCGCCCACCGCCGGCCCCAGCATGAAGCCGTGGCCGCACATCCCGGCCACGACGTAAAGCCCGCCGAGTCCGGTCCGGTCGACTATGGGGTTGCCGTCCGGCGTCATCTCGTAGCTCCCGGCCCACTGGCGGATGACCTTGACCTCTCCCAGGGCCGGCACCAGCTTCAGCATGCGCCGCGGCATCTCCCGCAGGAATCCGTAGGTGGATTCGGAGGAGGTTCCCGGCACGTTGGGCTGGGGCGTGTAGCAGCCGATGAACTGGCCGTTGTGCCGGAACTGCTGGAAGTAGCCGCCGTCGGTACGGTAGTCCACCAGCATCGGCATCCCGAGGTATTCCACACCCTCGGTGATCAGGGCCTCGTGGCGCTCCGGCTCCACCGGCACCTCGATCCCGCCCAGCCTCCCGACATCCCGGGCCCACGGCCCGGCGCAGTTTATCACTATGTTGGAATAGTGCTCCTGGCCCGCCGCCGTCTTGATCCCCTTGGCCCTGCCCCCCTCCTGCAGGATGCCGGCCACCTCGGTGAAGGCGTGGACGCTACCGCCCAGCTCCCTGATCTTCCCGGCGTAGCCGCCCACCACGGCGAAGGGGTAGGCCTGCCCGTCCGACGGGCAGTAGGAGCCTCCCAAAAGCCCTCGGGTTTCAACCAGGGAGAAGAGCTCCCTCACCTCGGCGGCGTCAACCCAGCGCACGTCCTTGAGCCCGGCCGACTGCTGAACGGCGATGTTAGAAAGAAATGCCCGCTTTTTGGACTCGTCGTGCGCCAGGAAAAGGTATCCGCCCGGATGCCAGTGGACCTCGGTCCCCAGTTCCCGGCCCATCTCCGAGAACAGCTCCACGCTGCGCATCATCAGTTTGATCGAGCTTTCCGATGTGAATTGCTGGCGCACCCCGCCGATGCAGCGCCCGGTGGAGCCCGAGCACAGGTAGCCTCGCTCGAACAGGCGGACCTTGAGGCCGGCCTTGGCCAGATAGTAGCCGGTGGCGGCGCCTATTATGCCCCCGCCGATGATGATGACATCTGACGTGTTGGCCATTCTTCACCGCCAAGACGCGAAGAACGCGAAGCATTCAATCGCGATTCCCTTGGCGGCCTTGGCGTCTTTGCGGTTCATGATTCCGACTCGGCGAGGACCTTCAGGCTGACCGGCTGCAGCGGCGGGCGCTGGGTGACCGTCCTCTGATCCGAAACATTCTGCCCCAGCTGGCGGGCCAGCATCTGGTTGATAAGCCTGCGGCAGGTCCGGCCCTGGCAGTGGCCCATGCCGGCCCGGGTCAGCCGCTTGACCTCGTCGGCGGTAGCCGCCCCCTGCTCGATGGCCTGCAGCACCTCGGCCTCGGTGACGTCCTCGCAGCGGCAGATGATCAGGTCTTTGGCCATGGCACTCTCACTGGACCCCGCCCCGCCCTCCCCTCCTCCTTCGCATTCGCTTCGGCGGACAGGTCGAGGGGAGGGACAAGGGTGGGGTCACTTAATAACCAGTATCTTCCCGGCAACGCTCTGCCCGCCCGCCGCCAGCCGCACCAGGTAAACCCCGCTGGCCACCCGGCGCCCGCCTTCGTCCCGCCCGCTCCAGACGACCTCGTGCCTGCCGGCGCTCCGGTAGTCGGACAGCAGCACGCCCACCCGCTGGCCGGCCAGATTGTAGACCGACAGCCTGGCCCGGCCGTCGCTGGGCAGCTCGAAGGCGATCCTATTCCCCTTCACCTTCAACTTTAATCCACGGTCCCCGAGCGGAGCCGAGGGGCCGACCTCCACCCCCGCCGGCCCGTAGCCCTCATAAATCCGAAGGCCGGAACCATAATCAGCTACAAAGATGTAGCTGCCTATTGCCGCAACGCCAAAGGCATACCCCGGTGTATCGTAGTAGCCTGTCTCAACAGGCGCTGCAGGGTTGCTGATGTTTATGATACGAAGACCGGCAGCATCATCAGCTACAAAGGCAAAAGTACCGGACACGGCTATGTCAACGGCGCCTCCCGGAGTGTCGTAATCGCCGGTCAGAGTAGGTGCGGCTGGATTGCTGGTGTTAATTATCAGCACGGAAGATTGATCCGCCACATAGGAGTAACTATCGGCAACCTCCACGCCATAGGCCTGACCTGGAGTATCATAGTAGCCGGCCTCTGTTGGTGCGGCAGGGTTGTTAATGTTAATAATTCGAAGGCCGGAAGTATAATCCGCCACATAAGCGTAACTGCCGTTAACGGCCACGTCTTGGGCACTGCCCGGTGTGTCGTAGTAACCGACAAGGGTAGGTGCAGCAGGATTGCTAACGTTAATAATCCGCAAGCCGGAACTGCCATCCGCCACATAGGCGTAGCTGTCTGAAACCGCCACACCATTGGCCGTCCCCGGTGTGTCGTAGTAGCCGGCCTCGGTTGGCGAGGCCGGGTCGCTTATGTTGATTATCCGCAGTCCGGCATTTCCGGCCGCTATGTAGGCATAACTACCCAAGACCGCCACACCCCGGGCTAACCCTGATGTGACGTAGTAGCCGGGCTCGGTGGGCGACGAGGGGTTGCTGATGTTTATTATCCTCAGACCGGAACTGCCATCCGCCACATAGGCGTAATTGCCGGATACCGCCACGTCCTGGGCATAGCCCGGCGTGTCGTAATAGCCCACGGTCCTCACGTTGGAGCTGTCCTGGGCCCCAGCCAGGCCGCATAGGACGGCCAGCAAAGCGACAACGAGGAACATGCCTTTCTTCATGATTGTCCCTTTTTTGTTTATTGGCTTAGCCTGACCTAACCCCCGTCCCCTCCCCTCGAGGGAAGGGGAATTTGGGGTTAGATCACTTTATAATGTGTATCCAGTCCGTCAGCAGGAACTGCACCCGGCCGATCAGCAGGCTGATCCGGGCCATGACCGTGTTGCCGAAGGAGGCCCCGAAGCCGATCATGATGAACCAGATGCCGATATTGGCCGACACCTTGAGCGCCCCCTTCTGCTCCCGGGAGAAGAAGAAATAGCTGAGGGTGGCGATCACCCCGATGAAGGTCACTATCCCCCAGACCAGGGCCCACCCCCCCTGCCCGGCGCTGGTGGCGTCGCCGATGGTGCTCTGCATCTGCCGGATGATGTCCGCCTGGATTGTGGGGGCGATGCCCATGCCGCTGCTCATCCCCAGCAGCATGGCCAGGGGTATCAGGATCAGGAATCCGAGTTTCGACGAAAACCTGAAGAAGAACATCATGCCTATCAGGCCCGGGATGATGAACAGGTAGTCGTGGTGGACGAAGACCGGAACGTAGAGATTGGGCATGATGGCGTTGTTGAAGTAAACCGCCACCCCGTAGCCGGCCGAGACCCCGACGAACAGATGCTCGGCGAACCGGTAGAACGGGTTCTCCCGGTAGAGGAAGGAGAAAATGCACAGGGTGAGTATGGCGGCCACCCAGACCCAGGGATTAGTTGAGAAAATCATCTTCGCGCCTCCTACTGCTTCTGGGCGGCCCGGCGGCCGGCCAGATAGCCGATGTTGCCCAGGACGATGAAGAGCATCAGGAGCAGGTGCACTATCGAGACCGCGTCCATGCCCTTGCCCGCCTCCCGCCTGGCGGTCGAGTAGCCGTTACGCTGGTTGAGCCATTCGTACTCGCTGGCACCCTTCATCCCGTTCAGCAGGCCCACCAGCTGGCCGGACTGGAGGAAGGGGTAGTAGTCGGCGGTGCTGACCGCGGTGCAACCCGCCCCCACGCTGGCGTGGTACCTGGTCCCGGCGTAGATGACCCAGCCCTGGGTGATGGCCGATCCGGCGATGGACACCACCAGCGGGATGTCGGCGTAGTTGCGGACGTCGGCCATCATGGGGAACTCCGAGAGCGGCTTGCCGTAGTTGTCGGCCGGGAAGGCCTGCCTGACGTTCTCGCCGATGGCCATTATTACGGCGGAGCTGCCCGGCTTGAAGCCCAGGAAGACGTAGTCCTCCCCGTAGACCGCGTTGTACTCCGGGGCCACCTCGCGGAGGGCCGCTTCGCAAAGGGCCGGACCGTTGGGATCCAGGGTCATCAGCATCACCCGGACCTTCCTGGCGAAGCAGTGCCGGAGAATGGCCTTGAGCATCGGCTGGAGCTCGGGCATCATCGAGGGGCTGTAGGTGGCGTCGATCAGCAGCGGCTGGCTTTTGGCCGGCAGGCGGTCGATGAAGCCGTACATCTCGATGGTGTACTTGCCGGGCCGCGAGGGCAGGCCGATGTTGGCCACCAGGGGGATGATCACCGCCAGGGCCACCAGCAGGAATATGACCCGGCGGTCGATGGATGACATCTTCTCCAATATCTTCATCACTTGCCTCCTCCGCCCAGCCAGCTGCGCTCGATCCCCAGGATGATCTTGAGCGAGGTGGCGGTTATGCCCAGGCCCACCCCGAACAGGATGCCGCGCTTGGCCGCCATGTTGGGCACCATCATGATCCATTCGGCGATGTCCGGTATCCTGTCCCAGATCAGGGCGCCCAGGGGTATCACCCCCAGCATGATGAAGAAGCCGGATACCAGCAGCAGCAGGGCCTCCTTGGATCGTGCCCGGAAGGCCCTATAGCTGGCCGAGGCCATGTAGAAGGCCAGGATGGCGAACATGGCGGCGTCCATCGGGGCCTGGACGAAAAGGTAAAGCCGGTAGTAGATCTCGTCCAGGAGGCCCAGCCCGGGGAACCTCCCCAGGATGCCCAGCAGGGACATAACCACCAGGCCGGCCAGGGTGGCGTAGCTGTAGGGCCAGTGCTCCCGCCGGCGCTTGATCTTCAGCAGGTGGTGGTTTACCAGGCTGCCTATGGCCAGAACGATGGCGAAGGCGCTGATCAGGATCAGCCATTGCAGGGAGACCTGGTAGATGTTGGTTGACAGCCGGCTGGGCACGAAGAACTGGATGAAGAAGAAAATGCCCAGCACCAGCACCAGCATCAAAGGAATCTGTCGTCTCATGTCTTCCTCCTATCCCACCGTCAGTATGTTCAGTATGAAACCCCTGACCCCCGGGTTGATGAGCGAAAGGGCCAGGCCGGCCACCAGCAGCAGCACGATCAGGGCCTTGCTCCAGTCCTGGCCCTTGAGGGTCCCCAGCAGCTTGGGATCCCGGGCCAGGTAGGCGCTGGCGGCGTAGAGCTCCTCCCCGATCAGGGTGTAGTCGCAGGCGGTGATGAAGAACGGCAGCTGGTGGATGGCGTCGGTGCCGGCGATCTGGATGGCGCCGGTGGCCGCCCCGGTCTCGGCCAGGATCAGCGACTCGGCCCAGAACATACCCATGAAGAAATTGGTGGCCGGTCGTTCCCGGGTCATGATGCCGTCCACCCCCGAGGCGAAACCCATCTGGCTGTCGGTCAGGTAGAACACCGAGTCGTGGTTGTAGGCGTCGGGCCGGCCGATCTCGCTGTAGGCCTCCTTGACCACCTCCTGGGCCACGGTGTAGACAACCGGGTCGCGGTTGGGGACCAGCAGGGGGGTGTCGTACTCGGCCGTCTTCTTGGCCACCTGGCCCAGGATGTTGAGGGCGGCGATGGTGGCCACGTCGGAGATAGAGGACAGGCCCGGCACGAAGAGAATTGGGCGCCCCATCTCGGTGGCCCGACCCACCGCCTCCTCCACCGCGCTCAGGCCGGCGATGCGCCTGACGAACAGGTGCTGGCCCTTCTGGGCCATGGTGATGAAGTATACCACGATGGCCACGAACAGCAGGGAGGCGATCAGGGCGTTGGTCCGCATGCTGTTGTACCACTGCTCCGACGACCGGGCCGGGTTCGAGGCCTGGCTTACGGCCGACGCCCCCAGCCTGGAGACCACCCGCACCCGGTAGAAGAAGTCCATTCCGTTCTCGGGCACCGACTGGTCCCTGGACTGATTGAGGCCGTAGGGCACGTAGCCCACCCTGGTCCACAGGCTTTCGGGCGCCTCGGCCGATTCGGAGCGGTAGACCACGTACCCCTCCACCAGTCCCTGGGCCTCGTCCGGCGACGGCCGCCAGTCGACGGATATGGAGTTCCCGGCGTCGTTGGGGGTGTCCATGGCCGTCACAAGGCCCGGCGGCTGGACCGGCGGCGGGGCCGGGTCTGCCGGGGCTGCCGGCATCGGCTGGGTCAGCGCTGCGGCCGAGCCTAACAGGATCAGCCCGATGACCGTGATTGATCTCATTGGCGTCTCCACTATTTATTTATGAGATTTTGTGGCTGGAGAATGCGGCCCTGCATCTTATTCTCATTCGTTTTCTGTATTCAAGTTATTTAATGAGGTGTATCCACTCGGTAAAAAGGAACTGGATGCGGCCTATCAGCAGCGACATCCGGGCCATGACCGTGTAGCCGAAGGAGGCCCCGAACCCGATCATCACGAACCAGATGCCGACGCTGGAGGCGACCTTGAGCGGTCCCCGGTGCTCCCGGGAGAAGTAGAAATAGAGGACGGTGCACACCACCCCGACGACCACCAGCAGGCCGACCACCAGTCCGTTGTGGGGGTCCCAGGGGTTTTGGAACATGGTGGTGTTGACCATGGTCCCCTGCATCTGCTTGAACAGATCGGCCTCGATGACGACCGGTATCGACCACCCGTTCCAGATGCCCAGGGTGATGGCGATCGGGATCAGCATCAGGTGCTGGAGCTTGGGCACGAAGCGGAACAGGTAGAGCATGCCCAGGGCCATGGGGATGAGGGTGATCCAGCGCTGCTGGCTGATGGGGATGACGATGTACTGGTAGGCGTAGTTGTTCCACATCAGGACTATCATGTACCCCACCGACAGTCCGGTGAACAGGTGCTCGGCGAAACGGAACACCGGGTTGTCCTTGTAAAGATAGGAGAATATCGCCAGGCTCAAAAGGGCGGCGATCCAGACCCAGATGTCGGTGCTCATGGTTTTTTCCTTTCCATCCGGCGCCCGGCGAAGTAGCCGATGTTGCCCAGGACGATCAGGGCGATGATCAGCAG
>DHHE01000148.1:0-5667 GCA_002403115.1 bacterium UBP2_UBA4780
TGGGCGATCAGCGGACTGCGGTCGGCGTAGGGCGGATAGGTGTCCGCCCCCAGGCAGCCGAAGGCGCCGATGGTGGCCAGCCCGCGCCGGGCGGCCAGCCGGCTGATGCGCGAGAAGACGTCGCCCGGCGTCCCCCCGTGGGTGACGAAGACGAAGAACGGCTTGGGCCGGCCGGCGGCATCCTGGGGCGGCACGTCCAGCAAAAAACGCCTGACGTTCAGCGGCTCCCGAAAATAGAAAGCCGGGCACCCCAGGCCTATCAGGTCGTAACGGGTGAACACGGCCGGGTCGGTCTCCTCCAGGCGGTAGCCGGCGCAGGAGCCGGCGGCCGCGGCCAGCGTCTCCTGCATGGCCTCGGCCACCTTCCGGGTGTTGCCGGTCTGGGAGAAGTGGACTAGGCAGGCCCGCATCTGTTCGAAGACGCCTTTGTTCCGTCCGGAACCCTGCTCCTAAGCTTCACGCTCGATGAACCCCAGCTTGCGGTAGACCTTGTCCATGGTCCGCCCCGAACGCCTGGCGGCCTCGCTGGCCCCGGCCTTGAGGACCGAATGCATGTAGGCCCTGTCCCGGCGGACCTTCCCGTATTCCTGCTGAATGGGCTTGAGGAACTCCGCCACCATCTCGGCCAGGTCGGCCTTGAATGGCGCGTAGCCCCTGCCGGCGTAAGCTGCTTGTATGGCCGAGAAGTCCTGTCCGGACAGGGCTCCATAGATGGACACCAGGTTGGAGATGCCGGGGCGCTGGTCGGGGTCGTAGGCGATCTCGGCGCCGCAGTCGGTGACCGCCCGCTTTATCTTGTTGCGAGCGACCTCGGGCGGGTCGAGAAGCGCCAGGTAATTGGCGGCATTGTCGTCCGATTTTGACATCTTCGAGGCCGGGTCCTGCAGGCTCATGACCCTGGCGCCCACCGGCGGGATGTAGGCTTCCGGAACGTTGAACACCTGGCCGTAGATGCCGTTGAAGCGCAGGGCCAGGTCGCGGGCGATCTCCAGGTGCTGGCGCTGGTCGGCGCCCACCGGAACCAGGTCGGCCTGGTAGAGCAGGATGTCGGCCGCCATCAGCGCCGGGTAGGCGAACAGGCCGACGTTGATGTTGGCCTGGTGCTTCCTGGCCTTGTCCTTGAACTGGGTCATCCGGGAAAGCTCGCCCATGTAGGTGAAGCAGTTGAGAACCCAGGCCAGGCCGGCGTGGGCCGGCACGTGAGACTGGACGAAGACCGTGCTCTTCCCGGGGTCGATGCCGCAGGCCAGGTAAAGGGCCAGGAAATCGTAGCAACGCTTTCGCAGGTCCTGGGGGTCCTGCCTGACGGTGATGGCGTGGAGGTCCACCAGGACGAACAGGCACTGGTGGCTGTCCTGCAGCCGCACCCAGTGCTTTAGCGCCCCGATATAGTTGCCGATAGTCAGGTGCCCGGACGGCTGGATGCCGCTCAGGACCACGGGTTTCTGGGTTGAGGCGTCCATCATTTTGCCTTTTCGCGGGCTATTGGGAAAACAGCTCCGGCCCTTCGGCCAGCGCGTCCAGGAACCGGTTGAAATCGTACCCGGACCGCTCGGCCAGGTCCAGCGCCCGGGCGGCGGTGCCGGCCCAGGCCAGCAGGCTCCGGCGGTAGCCCCAGGCCCTGGTGTTGGAGGACAGGCCGCGCTCCAGCACCGAGACAGAAAACATCCAGTAGAGCAGGGCCTGGAGGCGCTCCTTGACGAACCAGAAGACGTCGCTATGCCAGTGGCAGCCCAGGTACTGGAGGACTTCCGGCCTTTCGAGGTACGAGCGGAAGGAGGCCAGATCACCAAGTGCGGCCAGGGCCCTTCCCGGTTCGTCGGTCAGGATGCGGACCAGCTGGGTGAGGCGGTAGGCCGGCGCTTCCTCCAGGCCGGTGTTCTCCAGGGCCTCCTGGAGCCGGGACAGGAAAAGCTCCCGGGCCGGCTGGTGGTCCACCACCTTCGACACGCTTTCCACCACCAGCAGCGAGTAGAACAGGCACAGACCCTCCTCGGTGGCCAGGGAGCAGTCCAGCTTTTCGGCCTCGACGGCCGCCAGGAAGCGGCGGCCCGGCCTGGTCTCCTGCATCCTCTTGAAGGCGTCGTGGCCCAGGAACTCGACGGTGGTCCGGAGCCTGCCCCGCGCCCAGTGCCGCAGGGATTTCTCGTCCATCCGGACCGTGGACACCTTGCCGCTTTGTCTGATGAACTCGCCCAGCTGGGTCTCGAAGACCGCGTAGAACGCCTCGCGCTCGGGCTCGGACCCCAGGCTGGTCCTCACCAGCGTGGTGAATCCCTTGAAGGCCAGGGGCGACAGCAGGCGGGCGTAGACCTCCAGCACGTAGCTGAGTTTGATCTCCCAGATGGCCTGCTCCAGGCTGGGCGCGCCCCGGCCCCCCAGCCTCTGGTGCAGCCGGGCCATCTCGCCCGAGGCATCGTCGGGTACAACGCGGAAGTCGGAGAAAACGTGATGCTTATAGGCCCCCAACTCGACGTACAAGCCCCGGCCGCGAAGTTCGGCGGCCGGTCGGACGTACTCCAGGCCGGTCGTCAGGTCCCGGAACAGGCACCAGTCCCCTGACCCCAGACCCAGCCCCTGGGCCAGGGTCTTTCTGGTGGGCGCCGGGCCGTCAGCCTGAGGCCGGTACGGTACCGAGTGGTGCACCCAGCCGGCCGACTGGCCGTAGCGGTTGTTGAAGATCACCAGGGCGCGCACGCCCTCGGCCCCGTTGGAGTAGGCGAAGATGTCGTGCTGGACGTGGCCGTGGGCGTCGGCCGCGTCGTAGAGCAGGAACTCCTCCACCCCGGAAAAGAGACGGCGGCGGCGGAGCAGGGGAAATATCTCCCGGTAATGGCGGTCGATCAGCCCCTGGTCGGCGGACTCGCGCCCGTAGGCCCGGGAGTACTCCATGCCGTATTTCTCGGTGAATCCCTCAACCTGGCCGTGCCCGAACATGGGCAGGCCGGGCAGGGTGGCCATCATCACGCAGACGCCGAAGTACTTGTCGTCCTTTCCGAACTGGGCGGCGGCCGGCTCCTCGTCCGGGTTGTTCATGAAGTTGACGAAACGCTTCAGGATCTGGGGATCGAACTCCAGCACGTTCTTCAGCACCTGGCGGTAGTTGGCGTTCTCCTCCCGCTTCAGCATGTTCATGAAGGCGCTGTTGTAAACCCGGTGCATGCCCAGGGAGCGGACGAAGTAACCCTCCATCAGCCAGAAGGCCTCGGCCAGGAGCAGGGTGTCCGGGGCCTCGGCCGCCACCCGGTCCACCACCTGGCGCCAGAACTCCTCGGGGAAGGCAGCGTCGAACTCCGCCCGGGTCATCCCCTGCCAGGAGCGCGAAGGGATGTCGCCTCCGGAGCCGGGCTGGGGGAACCAAAGCCGGTGGTAGTGCTTCTTGGCCAGGGTCATGGCGGCGTCGAAGCGGATGACCGGGGAGTAGCGGGCCACCCTCAGTACCTGCTGGATGACCGCCTCCCTCACCTGGGGCAGCAGGAAGTTGAGCTGGGCGGTGTCGTTCCAGGGCATGTGGGTGCCGTCGTTGCCGTGGTAGATGTAATGCACCACCCCGTGGTTCCGGTCAACCCGCTTGAAGACCACGGCCGCGTCGGAGCGGGTCCAGTATCCGTCCTCCAGGAACAGGCCGATGGTCGGGTCGTCCGACAGGTCCGGCCCATTGAATGTGTACGCGGGGAACGGGGGGTGGTCCAGGCGCACGAACCAGTCGGGATGCTCCACCACCCATTTGGAGTAGATCCCGGTGTGGTTGGGCACCATGTCCACCGCCAGCCGGACGCCGCGGTCCCGGGCCCGGTCCCTCAGGGCATAGTAGGACTGGTCCCCCCCCAGTTCCGAGGCGATGGTGTAATCGTACAGGGAGTAGGCCGAGGACACGGCCTCGGGGTTGCCGCAAAGGCGCTTGATCTTCAGGGAGGCCGGGCTTCGCTCCCAGACGCCTATCAGCCACAAGGTATTGAAGCCGCGTTCCGCCAGCTCGGCCAGCTCCGAATCCGGTACCTGGTCCAGCCGGTTTATCTCATAACCGTGCTTTTGGGAGAGCTGCCACAGCCAGACCATGACGTTCTTGGCCATCATCACCGCATTGGGCATCCAGTCGAGGTCGGTCGAGTACTGGCGGGGCTCGTAGCCCGGGCCGCCCGGGTCCCGTTGGGACATCACCTGCCGAAAGTCGGGCACGGCCGCCGGGCCGGGACCGAAGTCCCGCTTCTTGGACTCCTCGCGGATGGTGTCCAGGGCCACCAGAATGCGGCGCATCAACCGCTCCAGCATTTGGGGGGGTATAAGCTCGGTCCAGTGCTCCCGGACATAGCGCAGCTGTTCGGCTATGGATCCCGGTGCGTGCCTGGCCGGCGCCTGCAGCAGGTCGAACAGTGTCTGGCGGTAGGGGCCGAAGCGCGGCTGGGTCTTGAAGAACTGTTCCAGCCCCCTGATGGCCGGAAGGTACTGGGTGCTGTGGGCCAGGCCGGAGTCGTCGAAAAGCTCGGAGAATTCCTTGAGGGCCGGGTTGCCGTTGGAAAGCCACAGGTGCAGCAGCTCCTCGGCAGAGACCGCCAGGTTCGGATAGCCTTCCACGGACCCGGAAAGGTAGCCGGCCGCGTCCACCTGCCCCTTGTAGACCGGCAGCGGCGGGAAATCGCTGGTGAAGGAGAACATCAGCTGGCGGAAGGACTCTTCGCCGATCTTCGCCTTGATTTGGTCGGCGGCCTGCTCGAAAGATTTGGGGTTCTTCTCCCTCCGGTAGCGCTCGGCCACGACGTGCAGTATCTCGTCCAGCAATCCCATGGCCGCCAGCTCGGCCGGGCTGACCGGCGGCCTGGCTCCTCCCTCGTCCGCCCGGGTCCGGTTGATCCCCTGGGCCAGGGCCTGGGCCTGGGCGATGTTGATCAGCACCGCGCTGCCGCTGTAGGCGAACAGCAGCTGATCGACCCGGTACTTGGCCCGGCAGGTCTTCGAGACGTGGAACTCGAAGACCGGGGTAAAATCATGTTGATGGGTGAGCGGGCGCATGTTTAGAATTGGTGGTCACGTCCAATAGGCGGTTTCTATCAGGTACTGTTTGATCCTGTCGGCCACCTGGCCGGGCGTCAGCCCCAGCTTCTCGGCCAGGACCCCCTCCGGGGCCGAGGCGCCAAAACCCTCGACGCCGATGACCAGCCCCCGGCCGCCGAAAAGCTGATGCCACAAAGCCCCGCGGCCGGCCTCCAGGGCCACCCTGGTGGGAAGCATCTGGGTGACCGAGTTGCGGTACTCGGGCGGTTGGGATAAAAAAACCTCCAGGCAGGGGACAGAAACTATCTGCGCGTGAATGTTTTCTTTATGCAGAATCTCTCCCGCCGCCAGGGCCAGGGCCAGTTCCGAGCCCGAGGCGAAGATCGCCACCTGGGGTTTCTCCCCAAGTCGCTTCATCGCGTAAGCGCCGCGGAGGACATCCTCGGGCGAAAACCCGGGGTCGCGCTCGATGGCCGGCAGTTTTTGCCTGGTCAGCACCAGGGCGGTGGGGCCGTCCTTTTTTTGCAGGGCCATGGCCCAGGCGGCCGCCGTCTCCACCGCGTCGGCCGGGCGGATCACCTGGAGGTTGGGAATGAGCCGCAGCGAGGAGAGGTGCTCCACCGGCTGGTGGGTGGGCCCGTCCTCGCCCAAGAAAACCGAATCATGGGTGAAAAC
>DHHE01000148.1:5817-10606 GCA_002403115.1 bacterium UBP2_UBA4780
ACGGCTATGTTGGTGGAGCCTTCCAGGTCGGCCGAGCCGCAGGCCAGGGAGGGCACGGCCTCGGAGATCTTCTGTATCGCCCTGCCGGAAATCGTTCTGGTGGCCGCCGCCTCGGGGGGAACCGCGGAAACCAGCTGCGACAGGATATCGCCGGGGACCTCTCGGGACGCCATCCCGTCCCATAGCGCCGCCTTTTCCTGGTTAAAGGTGCGCCAGGCCTCGAACGCCTTCTGCCACCTGTTGTGCGCCCTTCGCAGTCCCTTGACCCGGTTGCGGCACAAGGACCGAACCTCCTCCGCCACGTGGAAGGGGGCTGCGGCACAGCCCAGGCTCTTTCTGGCGGCCTCTGCCTCCTCGGCCCCCAGGGGGCTGCCATGGCAGGCCGGGGTGTCCTGCTTGCTGGGGCTGCCCTGCCCGATGCGGGTCCTGGCCGCCACCAGGGAGGGTCGCCCCGATTTCAGGGCCTTGCGGACGGCCTTGTTCACGGCGGCCGGGTCGTGCCCGTCAATCGACTGGACGTGCCAGCCATAGGACCTGAAGCGGCCTGCGACTTCGTCCGAGCAGGACACGTCCGTCCTTCCGTCGATAGTGATGCCGTTGTCGTCGTAGAGGCAGACCAGGTTATCGAGCCGCAGGTGCCCGGCCAGAGAGGCGGCTTCGTGGGAGATGCCCTCCATCAGGTCTCCGTCCGAGGCCAGGACGTAGACGCGGTGATCCAACAGCGGCTGCTCCGGTGTGTTGAACCGGGCTCCGGCCATCTTGGCGGCCAGGGCCATGCCCGCCCCCATGGCCAGGCCCTGGCCCAGCGGCCCGGTGGTCACTTCGACCCCCGGGGTATGGCCGAACTCGGGATGGCCCGGGGTGCGGCTGCCCCACTGCCGGAAATTCTTGATGTCGTCCATGGTGACCTCATAGCCGAAGAGATGCAGCAAGCCGTAAAGCAGCATCGAGCCGTGCCCGGCCGAGAGGATGAACCGGTCGCGGTTGGGCCACTCCGGATCCTTGGGGTCGAACTGAAGGAAATCGTGCCAGAGAGTGAAGGCCAGGTCGGCGGCACCCATGGGCATGCCGGGGTGGCCGGAGTTGGCCTTCTCCACGGCGTCGACCGCCAGCATCCGCAGGGTGTTGGCGCCGAGCTTGTATTGGGCGGGGGTCAGTTTGGCCATATCGCTACCACATTACTATATAACAGAGTATAATACCACGACAGAGGGCTGGTTGTAAACAGAATTGTTTCCGGAACGAGTTGCCGAACTACTTGAGGGTAGATTCCGGCAGCCTCCCGTCACCTTCTCCTTGGGATCTGGCGGGCCTTCTGCCGTGCCGAAGGGCCCGCCCTTGGAACAGGGTTTGTTCAGGGTTCCGGCTGCAGGGTCCTCCTTATCAGTGAGAGGTCATAGCCGTGACCCGCTATTCTGGACAGCAGATCCCGATAAAGCGGCTCCTCCATCTGCGGCCGCCGGCAGAGGATCCAAAGGTATTTCCTGTTGGGGTGGCCCACCACGGCGTACCGGTAGTCGGCGCTGTCCAGCTCGACGATCCAATAATCGCCTGAGAACGGCCAGAAGAAGCGGACCTTGAGTTTTGCGTTGGTGGACTTGTCCGTCACCCAGGCCTTGCCGGTCACCGACTTGGGCTTTCCGTTCAGGGAGTCCTTGCGGCAGGCGTTGACCACCCGGATATCGCCGCCGGGCAACAGAGAGTAGGTGGCGGTGACCCCGGTGCATCCTTTCTGGAAGCGCTGGGGGATGGTGGCGATCTCGTACCAGGTGCCCAGGTAGCGTTCCAGCTCCACCCTGGGGACGGTTTGGAGCGGCGGAAGATGGGGCTCGGCCGCCAGAGCGGCCGCCAGCAGGACCGGGAAGAGGAGCATGGTTCCCTCCTATATTAATATATTATTAAGTTAACTATATTCCATGAGACTTCCTCAGGTGCACCAGCAGCATGCCGATGTCGGCCGGACTGACCCCGGAGACGCGCCCGGCCTGGCCCAGGCTCAGGGGCCTGACGGCGGAAAGCTTCTGCCGGGCCTCGGCGGTCAGGCCGTAGACCGAGGAGTAGTCCAGATCCGCCGGAAGGCGCATCGCCTCCATCTCTTGCCTCCGGGCGGCCTCCTCCCGTTGCCGGCCGATGTATCCCCGGTACTTGATCTCGATTTCCACCCTTGCGGCCACCTCGTCCGGATACTCGGGGCGCTCCTGGTCAACGGGCAGAAGCCCATTGTATGTGACCTCGGGGCGCCTAAGCAGGCTGGCCAGCGTAGTCGTTTCGGAGAGGGGGGCGGTCCCCAGGGATTCCAGGACGCCGTTGGCCTCCGCCGGCCTCACCCGCTCACCCTCCAGCCTCTCGATCTCGGAGGAGACCTGAAGGCGCTGGATGGAATATTCCTTCCATTCCCTTTCCGACACCAATCCCAGCCGGCGGCCGTGATCGGCCAGCCGTTCCCGGGCATTGTCCTCGCGAAGCAGCAATCGGTACTCGGCCCGCGAGGTGAACATGCGGTATGGCTCGTCCGTTCCCTTGGTGACCAGGTCGTCTATCAGCACGCCGATGTAAGCCTGGTCCCGCCCCAGGATCAGCGGCTCCTCGCCCCTGATTTTCAGGCAGGCGTTCACCCCGGCCATCAGCCCCTGGGCGGCCGCCTCTTCGTAGCCCGAGGTGCCGTTGATCTGTCCCGCCAGGTAGAGGTTGGCGATCTCCTTGGTCTCCAAGCTGGGGTAGACCTGGGTGGGAAAGATGAAATCGTACTCGATGGCGTAGCCCGGCCGGGTGATCAGGGCTCGCTCCAGCCCGGCGATGGAATGAATGAAATCCGCCTGCACCTCCTCGGGCAACGACGACGAGACCCCGTTCAGGTAGAGCTCGGAGGTATCCAGCCCCTCGGGTTCCAAAAACACCTGATGCCTGTCTTTGTCGGCGAAGCGGACCACCTTGTCCTCTATTGACGGGCAGTAACGCGGCCCGACCCCCTTTATCCGTCCGGAGTAAAGGGGCGAACGTTCCAGGTTGTCCCGGATCAGGCGATGGGTTTCGGGGTTGGTCCAAGCCAGGTGGCAGGACACCTGACGCAGGGCCGGCCAGATCCTCTCCCGAAGTCTTCTTTTTTCGTCCAGCATGCGGAAGGCCTGGGTTCGGAAAGAGAACGGCCGGGGATTCTCGTCCCCTGGCTGAGCTTGGAGCCTGGAGAAGTCCACGCTGTGGCCGTTGACCCGGGCCGGGGTTCCGGTCTTCAGCCGGCCGGTTTGGAACCCGAGACCGCGGAGCGAGGCGGAAAGTTCGATGGACGGGAATTCCCCGGCCCGTCCGGCCGGGTAGCTTCTTTGGCCGATGTGGATCAGGCCGTTCAGGAAGGTGCCCGAGGCGACGATCACCGCCCGCGCCCGGCAGACCGAGCCGTCCCCGGCCAAGACGCCGGCCGCCCGGCCGTCCTTGACCGCGATCCCGCGAACGGTTTCCTGACGGACCTGCAGGCCGGCCTGGTTCTCCAGCGCCCTATTGGCGGCGGCGGCATAGAGCCGGCGGTCGCACTGGGCGCGGGTCGACCACACCGCCGGGCCCTTGCCCCGGTTTATGACCCGGTATTGGATGCCGGAGAGGTCGGCCAGTCTCCCCATCTCGCCGCCCAGGGCGTCGATCTCCTTGACCAGCTGGCTCTTGGCCAGCCCGCCGATGGAAGGGTTGCATGACATCCAGCCCAGCCGGTCCAGCGACATGCTGAGCAGGCAGGTGCGCAGGCCCATCCGGGCGCAGGCCAGGGCGGCCTCGATCCCGGCGTGCCCGCCGCCCACCACGATTATGTCGAAGCTCTCGGCCATGTTGTTTATATTATCATAGTCGGGGCGTAAAAGCAACGACCGGATTTCCCCAGGCTCATCGCCGTTACGTTAAATATATACAAATATACTATATTAATATCTAATTCCGGCGACCTCACCGCCCGCATTATTGGCAAACACCGGGAGACTCGCAGGTGACGAGGCCCGGAGTATGTTTCACGTGGAACAGCCCACTTGTCAGACTGGGTACTAAAACGGGGAACCGAAACAACCGGACCGGCATCTAACTGTAAAAGGAAATAAAAAGGAGTAAACCCATGAAAACCCCAGCCATTTTGGCCGTAGCCCTGATCTTTGCTTTTGGCGCTTTCCTTTCCAGCGCCCAGGCTCAGGAGCCGGACAGCCTGAAGGTCAAGAACGAGATCAAGACCCAGAACCAGGGCGAGGATCAGAAACTCAGGATCCGCACCCAGGAGCAGGTCCAGGACCAGAAACCCGGGGAATCTGGTGTGGGCAAGAGGATGGCCACCCGTAACGAGGGCGAAAACGAAAAGATCCGGGTCCGCACCGAGGAGGGTGACAAGGCCAAGGGCGAAGCCGTCCAGGCCAGGTTCCGGGACGAAAACGGGGACGGCCTCCCCGATTCCACCCAGGCCAAGAAGCAGGAGAAGAACCGCAATCGTATCCGCAACCAAGAGAAAAAGCACGGGGAGAGCGACAACCTGACCCCCCAGGGTGGACCCTCCGGGAAAAGGAACAAACGCGGGAGCGGACAAGGCTCGGGCTCGGGCAAGCAGTAACCGGTTCCGGGGATGAAGAGGAACAGCGCATCTGCGTTGTTCCTCTTCTCCTTATGGGGATAAATGAGAAAAATGATCGTCCCACTCATTCAGGGTATATAAGGCCGAGAAGAACCAGAACACGGACGCCGTAGTGAGCCCTTCGGCAACGTTTACACTGAGCCAAGCCGAAGTGCTCAGGATAAACTCCGCCGAACTATGAACGCCGATTGA
>DHHE01000148.1:10710-18658 GCA_002403115.1 bacterium UBP2_UBA4780
GTCCTGGTCTTTTCCTCGGTCGTGTCAATGGGATTGGCCCATGGCGGGGCGGGGCTTATGGCTGAGTACGATAGCAACGTCTTCGGAGACTACTGGGGCGGTGGCGGCCTGAACGGGACGGTGTATCTGGACATGGAATTTGACAAGGATTTGGGCTTCGGCGGTCTGGTCCTGGGCGCTGACTACAAGGGCGATTTTAGCACCTATCTGCAGTACCAGGACATCAACCAGAGCGACCACGACCTGCGCCTCCTTCTTTGGAAAAAAGCGGGCCAGCATGGTTTTTTGGCCGGCGGTGCCGGGATGGAATATGGGATCAACGGGGCGGGTAGGAGATATTATGACAACAGGTTTACCTACGGCGTTGTCGAGGGCAAGGGATACGTCCTGCCCGGGCTGCTGGCCAGGTTCTCGGCCGCTTATGGTACACAGGCCTACCCCAACTTGCCTGAATACGATTGCCGTCGGTTCTCGGGAGAGCTTTCCGCCACCGCATTCCTTCCCTCCCGGACATCTGTGTCTGTGGGAGGCAACGCCAGGTGGTACGGATATGCGCCGGGAGCCGACAGTCTCACGGTTCCGGGCTCCATCACCCATCTAGAGCCCGGAATCAGGCTAACCCAGACCCTGACGCCTGGTCTTGGCTTGGCCGTAGAATACTTTGGCAGTATAAACCGGGTGGCCGGGGCCGGAGCGCTCTACCAGCCCGACACACTAATGGCCCGTGTTAATGAATACTCGGATTACCGAGGAGGCGTGTCCGGAGCCAAACTGACCGGTAGAATACATGATATCACCGCCACGGCCAGGGCCGGTTACCAGTTGCGGGATTACGTCTCCCTGATGGCTTTCGCCTTGCCACAGACCGACACATCCAGTCTGGCGGCCCGCCAGGCCACCGGCTCCTTGCGCCGCGACCGGGTGACCACCCTGGGTCTTGAGGTCCGGTTCCCGCTTCCGCTCGCGGTCCAGGCCAAGGCCGGCTTGGAGTACATCGACCACGGCTCCAACGACGCCCTTTTCAACTATTACCGCACCATAATAAGCGCCGGCTTGGAATACGCCTTCTGATTCTGCGGTCTTGTGGTTTTAAAAGAGCCCCGGTGTTTCACGTGAAACACTGGGGCTTTTTGGCCGTAGTCCCTTCGGGCCTTGAAAAAACTTGACTTCCGTGCTTCCCTGTGTTTTAATTAGCATGGCCCCTTCATTATATATGCGAAAGGAATCTGCCATGGCCAAGCGCATCCTTCCCCTGGTTTTCATCTTCTTCTGCACCAGCGTCGCCTGGATAATCCTGGGCGGTGCCAACCTGGGGCGGACCTATTCCCAGGACTCCAAGCTCAAGCAAAAGGTGGGCCAGCTGTGGGGCACGATCCAGCGCCAGGAGGCGCCCCAGGTTTACTATCAGGTGAAATCCAAACGCAAGGTTCAGAGGGTGGTCGACGACAAGACGGTGGTCGAGGAGGTGGACGACCTCAGCACCTACTACCTGATCCCGGACAGCAACGACATCACTGCCGACCTCAAGATAGAATACCGGCGCAAGGGACTGCTGTGGTACTCCACCTATACTGTGGACTTCGATGGCCGCTACCGGGTGGTGAACACCACCCCGGCCGTCCGCGACATCTGGTTCGAATACCACTTCCCCGCCTCCCAGGGCGTGTACGACAACTTCGCGGTGACGGTGGACGAAGAGAAGATCCGGGATCTGGACACCCGCGACGGCAAGGTGTTCGTCCGTCTGCCGCTCGACCCCGGCCAGGGGAGGACGGTCCGGGTCTCCTACCGCTCCCAGGGCCTGGATGAGTGGTGGTATTCCTTCGGCCGGGACGTCTCCCAGATCCGCAACTTCCGGCTGGCGGCCGTCACCGACTTCGACAAGGTAAACTTCCCGGACAACGGCATCTCCCCAACCGATAAATCCAGGTCAGGGAAAGGCTGGGTTCTGGAGTGGCGATACCGGGACCTGGTCTCCGGCATCCAGATCGGCATCGAGATGCCGAAGCGGCTCAACCCCGGCCCGTTCGTGGGCAAGGTCAGCTTCTTCGCCCCGGTGTCGCTTTTCCTCTTCCTCTTCCTGATGTTCATCATCACCGCCATCCGGGGGGTGCGCATCCACCCCATGAACTACTTCTTCGTCTGCGCCGCCTTCTTCTCCTTCCACCTGCTGCTGGCCTACCTGGTGGACCATGTTGCCCTGCACCTGGCCTTCGCCGTCTCCTCGGCCGTGTCCGTCCTCCTTGTTGTCAGCTACATGAGGCTGGTGGCCGGGACGAGATTCGCCCTGGTGGAGGTGGGGCTGTCCCAGCTGTTCTACCTGGTGATTTTCTCCTACACCTTCTTTCTGGAGGGCTACACCGGCCTGGCGGTGACCATCGCCTGCGTGCTGACCCTGTTCGTGCTGATGCAGGCCACCGGCCGTCTGGATTGGGGGGAGCTGGCCGCCCGGGAGCGTTCTGTATAAAATATAGTATTACTACTATTTCTTTTACATGCGGCCCCTGCTCACCCTCTTCCCGCTACTGGCCCTGTCCCTCGGGGTCCTGGCCCGGCCGTCCGGGCCTCGGCGCGTGGCGGACATCCCGGCCCCGGCCGGTTGCATCAGGGTCGAACTGGCGCCGGGCTCCTACGCTTCGTGGCTGCGGAACATGCCGCTCAAGCCGGACAACACGATCCGGGCCCACGATGGCCTCGAGGTCGAGTCCGGATTCTACCGGGTGCTGGCGGTGCCGGCTCTTCCCCTTCTTTTCCGGGACGACCTGGAGCAGTGCGCCGACTGGTGCTTCCGCTTCTGGGCCGAGTACCACCGGGACGCGGGCCGGCTCGACCGTCTGTACCTTCTCGATTACGGCGGAAACAGAAGGCCCTTCCCCAACAGCGGAAAGTCGTACCGGAGCTTCCTGCGCTGGGCCATGGCCTCGGCTAACAGCCACTCGCTGAAGCGGGGCTGCTCCCCGGTGGTCACGTCCGATCTCATTCCCGGCGACATGCTGGTGCAGAACCGCGGCGGCGGCATCGGGCACGTCTCGGTGGTGCTGGACGCCTGCCGGGATTCCGCCGGCAGCAGGCACTACCTGATGGGCTACGGCTACATGCCGGCCCAGGAGTTCCACATAGAACGGGCCGACTCGGCGCACGGCCCCGAGGGCTGGTTCACGCTGGAGGGCTATCTGGCCTACCTCGAGAGGCATTTCGATTACGGCCGGCCGGAGCCCCGGCGTTTCCGTTAAAACATTCTTCGGAGGAAAGTGATCCATGGGGACGATTCACGGCTCCGGTCCCAATGGCGGCGGCAATCTCCGGCAACTGTCCGCCATCATCCTGGTCCTTGCCGGGCTGGGCATGGCCTCGTTGTTCTTCATCATCCCCCAATATCACATGCGCCAGCAGGTCATCTCCCTGGCCCGGGAGCAGGCCATGCGCGGCAACATGCGCGTCCTGCAGGTTTCGCTGGAGCAGTATCTGGCCGAGGACGGCCGGGGCTACCCGGCCTCGCTTTCCCGGACGGATCCTCGGCGGGAGGACCCGCTGCTCGACTTCCTGTCCTCCTCGCTCCTCAGGCTCCAGAACCCGTTCGACCGGGGCGTGCCGGCGGTGGCCGTCTCCCGCAGGGACCCGCCCTTCTGGAAGTCTTTCAAACGGGGACAGATTATCTACGTCCCCCTGGAGGTGCGTGACGGTTACGCCGCAGGCTATCTGCTCTATGGGCTTGGTTCATCGGGGCCGATAGCCACGGTGATCGACCGGAGGCCTGAGCCGGGATACCTGGCGCCCGGGCGGTCAGAGCTGGGACCCGGTAACTAGCGGCAGCGATCGAACTCTGGGCATGCATAAAAGAACGGGCTGGAGGGTGCTGGTGCCCTATGCCGGCGTCCTGGCGGGCCTTTACTGGCTCCAGAGCGCTTGGGCGGCCCTGCTCCTTTACCACTGCGGCATGGCGGCCTTCCTGCTGGCGGAAAGACGGAAGCCCCTGTTCGGCGCCCTGAAGATCAACGCCCCCGGCTTTTTCTGGCCGGCGCTGGCCTCGTGCCTTCTTTCCGGGCCGGTACTGTTCCTCCTCTGGCCCCAGGCCAAGCTGCCCGGGGCCGGGATGGCGGACATCCTCGTCCGTTTCGGCCTTGGGGGATGGCCGTTCCTGTTGTTCGCCGTATATTACTCGACCGCGCATCCGGTGCTGGAGGAGATTTTCTGGAGGCAAGATGCCGGCCATGAGGCTCCGCGGTACGCCGAGGACCTGGCCTTCGCCGGGTACCACCTGCTGGTTCTCTGGCTCTTCCTGAAACCGGCCTTTCTTGTTCCGGCCTTCGTTTTCCTTGCGGCGGCCGGTATGGCCTGGCGCCGCATGGCTGCGGAGCACGGCGACCGGCTGGCGGCAGTCATCACCCACGCGGCCGGGGATGTGAGCACCATAGCGGCCGCGGCCCTTTTGGCGAATGGTTAGCCTCCTTGCCTCCAAGGACGCAACCGTGTCGGCAGAACTGCCGGCAATATGGAGCGGGCCCTGTGCGACAACCCGCAACGAGATCAAGACCACCGGCGAAGAGCTTCAGGCCAATGCTAAGGAGCTGCTGCGCCAGGTCAACGTCCGCCGCGGCGCCGTCGCGGGCAATGACGGCAAGGAGGCGATGTCTTTCCCTCTGAAGACGAGGGCGGTCGGGGCGGTGGCCTTGGACTGCACCGTCGTTGTGGGCCGGCGGGAGGGCTGAACAAATGTTTTCCGTATAGGGCGCGGTTAAATGCCAAGGAGGCTTCCCGTTATTCCCCGTCAGCTTTCCGTTCCTGTTGATTTCATCCGGTTATTGCGCTACAATAATATGATAACTCTTCGCCGAGGCTGACATGCACATCAAGAAGACACTCCTGCCGCCCGATAATCTGAAGCCCCTTTACGCCGACGCCCTCAAGCTGCCCTTCGGCCGCACCTTCACCGACTACATGTTCACCATGGAACACCACCGGGGCCGTGGCTGGCACGACCCCGAGATCCGACCCTACGGGCCGATACCCTTCGATCCGGCGGCCAACGTCCTGCATTACGGCCAGGAGGTGTTCGAGGGCATGAAGTCTTACAAGACTGACACGGGAGTGGTGCTGATGTTCCGCCCCCGGGAGAACGCCAAGAGGTTCAACTTGTCTCTGCGGAGATTGAGCATGCCCGAGGTGCCGGAGGAACATTTCCTTCAGGCCCTGTGCGAGCTCATCCGGCTGGAGGAGCGTTGGGTGCCGCAGGCGGTGGGCTCGTCGCTGTACATCAGGCCGGCGGCAGTGAGCACCGAGGCCGCCCTGGGCGTCAAGCCGGCCGAGAGCTATCTCTTCTTCATAATCCTCTCGCCATCGGGCCCCTACTTCGCCGAGGGCTTCAATCCGGTGGGGCTGTGGGTGAGCGACTCCTACACCAGGGCTGCGGTGGGCGGCACCGGAGAGGCCAAGACCGGAGGCAACTATGCCGGGACCCTGCTGGCCTCGAAGATAGCCAAGGACAGGGGTTTCAGCCAGGTGCTTTGGCTGGACGCACTGGAGCACCGCTACGTCGAGGAGGTGGGGGCCATGAACATCTTCTTTGTTGTCGACGGCAAGCTGGTCACCCCAAAGCTGACCGGCAGCATCCTCCAGGGCATTACCAGGAAGTCGATACTCCAGATCTCGAGCGATCTGGGCATCGCTGCCGAGGAGCGGAGCATCACCATCGACGAGGTGGTGGAGGGGATAAGGTCCGGGAAGGTGACCGAGGCTTTCGGGGCCGGCACCGCCGCGGTGGTCAGCCCGGTTGGGAAGATCGGGTACAGGGACGAGGTCCACGTCATATCGGAGAAGGCCGGCCCCTGGTCGCGGAAGCTTTTCGACACGTTGACGGGAATTCAGTATGGGAAACTGCCGGACAAATACGGATGGGTGTACCGGGTGGTGTAAAGCTTGCCACCCTTCTTTTGCCTGGGGGTAGGTTCAAGGGTAACGGCAGGATATCGTTCCTTCCGTGGGATTATTGAGGGTGAATGATGCGCATTTCAAAGGACGGCGAAGTCCGGAAACAGGAGCTCTGGGACGCGGCGCTTGACCTTTTCGCCGCGAAGGGATATGACAGCACATCGATCAACGACATTATAGACAAAGTCGGGGTGACCAAGGGGGCTTTCTATTATTACTTCAAGTCCAAGGAGCAGGTGCTGGACGAGATCGTGGAGAAGTTCAACGAGTATGACGCCCGGATTTTCCGAGAGGTCCTGGCCCGTCCGCTTGGGGCGGTGGCGAAGCTGGCCGAGATGCACGCCCGTGGGCTCCAGTTCATTAAGGACAACCCGGAGCTGGCTAGCAAATCCTGGCGGGCCATCATGAGCGTGGGCAACACCAAGATAAAGCACAAGCATGGCGAGAGCACGCACAGGCTGTTCGTGCCGATTTTTTCCGAGCTTGTCGGCCAGGGGACCAAGGAGGGGATCTTTGACGTCCCGGTGCCGGAGGAGACGGTGGTCCTGATGTTAAACATGTACATCTCGTTGTGCTACCGGATGACCAAGCACTGCGCAGAAGAAAAAAGCCCTGGCCGCGACCAGGACATCAACAAATATCTGGTCTTCTACCGGGACGCCTTGGAGAAGCTGTTGGGGCTGCCGCGGGACTCCCTGGCTTTAGGCTTGTAACGCTTTTCCCGTCCGTTTTTACCCTTTTTATCGTTCGGCGATTAACTATAGCAGATTATCATTCCCTCGAAACATGTCCTCGCGAAATAGGTATATAGACAAATTTTATAAAAGGCCACCTCTAGATGAGGTGGCCTTTTTCTTCTTGTCTTGCCTTACTCTGGCAGACGAAGCGGCATCAGCAGGTACGTCAGCTTATAATCGTCGGCTTGTTTTGCCGGCTTTATAAGCCCGGCCGAAAGCGGGGTATTGAGGTACATGTTGAGCTCGTCATTCTCGAGGTTCTTCAGGATGTCCAGCAGGTAGCTGGCGTTGTACCCGATGTCCATCTCGTCGCCCTGATAAGAAGCGGCCATGGTTTCCTTGGCCTCGCCGATATCCACCGTCTGGCTGGAAAGCTCCAGAGAGTCTGTTCTGAGAGAAAGCTTTATCTGGTAGGTGAAAGTGTCAGAGAGAATGGCCACCCTCTTCACCGCGGCGGTGAACAGCTCCACGCTGGCGGTCATCACCTTCTTGTTTCCAGACGGTATCACCTTATCGTAGTCGGGATAGGTGCCCTCTATGTGTCTGGCGAACACCTGGGTTCCGTCAAAAGAGAACTTTGTATAGCTGTCGTCGAACTGAACGGTTATCTCCTTCTCGTCGCCGCCCAGCATCCGGTTCACCACGTTCAGCCCTTTGGGGGAGATAAGCAGCTCGCTCTTGTGCGACACCGGGGGTATCATGGCCTCGAAAAGAGCCAGTCGTCTTCCGTCGGTGGTCACCACCTTCAGCCCGTCGCCGCTCATCTGGAACAGCACCCCGCACAGAGCCGGACGCGAGGTGTCGTTGGCCACGGCGAACAGCGTCTTCTTAATTATGGCCTGGAGAGTTCCGCCTGCCAGCTTGAGGCTCTTATCTTTCTTAAGCTCCGGCATCTTGGGAAAGTCGTCTTTTGGCAGCCCGACAATGCTGAAGCGGCTTCGGTCGCATTTTATGGTCACCCGGTTTTCACTGGCTTCCACCTCTACCGGCAGCGCAGGCAGCTGCTTTACGATCTCGGTGAACTGTCTGGCGGGAACCGTAACCGACCCGGCCGAAGAGATCTTGGCTTCCACTTGGGTGACGGCGGCTATCTCCAGGTCTGTGGCCGATATCACCAGCTTCTTCTCCTGGGCGTCAAGCAGGATGTTCGACAGGATCGGAAAGGTGCTTTTGGTGGGGACCACGCCTATCAGACTCTGCAATCCGGCCACCAGCTTATCCTGGGCTACGGTGAATTTCATTTCATCCAACCTTTATTCTTTTTGTCGTCAGCTTGCCATCTT
>DHHE01000148.1:18737-23775 GCA_002403115.1 bacterium UBP2_UBA4780
TTCAAACCGTCAGATGATAAGGGATAGGGGGTGTTAACCGGATGTTCATAATTGTACCAGTCTTGGTTGAAAAGCGGGGTATATATCCACCGTCGTCAACAAGCTGATCCAGGTTTCTTTTTTATCCCGAGGTTATTCACCCTTTACCAACTTTGTTATCCTCTCAACCTGGGCGGCTGTCTCCGGGTTGCTTGATATCTGGTCCTTTACCCTGGTGATGGCGTGGATGACGGTGGTGTGGTCCTTGCCCCCGAAGCGGCCGCCGATGTCGTTTAAGGAAGCTCCGGTAAGCTCGCGGCAGAGATACATGGCCATCTGGCGTGGCACGACCAGCTCCTTGGTGCGTTTTTTTGAGCGAAGGTTATCCTCGGTAAGCGAGAAAAACCCGGCCACCGTTTTTTGGATGGTCTCTATGTTGACAGGCTTCTTGCCGTTCCCGGTGATGATGTTCTTCAACACCTCCCTGGCCAGTTCCACCGTCAGCTCGCGGTCGGCCACCGAACCGAAGGCCGCCACCCGTATCAGGCACCCCTCCAGCTCGCGGATGTTCGACTTGACCGACTCGGCGATGAAGTAAATGACGTCGTTGGGAACCGAGAAACCGTCCTGGGCCGCCTTTTTCTTGAGGATGGCTATGCGGGTCTCGATGTCCGGGGGCTGGATGTCGGCCACCAAACCGCTCTGGAAACGGGACACCAGCCGCTCCTCGAGGTGGGAGATGTCCTTGGGCGGCCTGTCCGAGGTGAGCACTATCTGGCGCCGGTGGTCGTAGAGCGAGTTGAAGGTGTGGAAGATCTCCTCCTGGGTCTGGGTCTTGTCGGACAGGAACTGGATGTCATCGATCAACAGGACGTCAAGCGTTCGGTACTTGTTCTTGAATTCCCAGGTTCGCCGGTTCTGGATGGCGTGGACCATCTCGTTCATGAAGTTCTCGGCCGGGGTGTAATAGATATGGGCCTTGGAACGCTTGAACTTGACGAAATGGCCGATGGCCTGCATCAGGTGGGTCTTTCCCAGGCCCACCCCCCCGTAGATGAACAGCGGGTTGTAGAGCCGGCCCGGGGCCTGGGCGGTGGCGTAGGCGGTGGCGTAGGCGAACTCGTTACTTTTTCCGATGACGAAGTTCTCGAATTTATAACGCTCCCGGAGGCCGCTCTCGTCGACCGGAAGGTTGGGCACGAGGGCAATCCTCTCGGAGGGAGGGGGTTGGGAGGATCCTTCCCTTGAAGGGGGGACGAAAATCACCCTCATGGCACGGCTGGAGGCCTGGGTAAGGGCTTCGTTGATGACATTAATGTAATGGCCCTCCAGCCATTCGATGAAGAACTGGTTGGGCACCTTCAAGGTGATGGCGTCCTCGCCCAGGGACAAAGCCCTCACCGGCTTCAACCAGGTGTCGAAAGTCTGCTGGCCAAGCCGCTCCCTGAGTTTCTCCTGAGCCTGAGCCCAGACGTCTTGTGCTGCTTGAGTCATATGATATCCACAGGCGTAAAATCAGTGTTTTTGGGTTTTTCCGGGGTGACCAGTTCCGCAAGGCCTAAAAGGAGGCATTTTATGGGTTACTCACCGAGTTATCAACATAAAGCAAGAAGCCCTTACCCGTTGACATTTAAAGAGTTGCGAACACGGCGTTTTCAGGTTCATGAAGTTATCAACAAATATGGTCCGATATGTAAAATCGTGATTAACAACGACTTATTTATCAAGCACCAGCAAAGCCAGTTATCCACAGGCTTTTCCACAGAAGGGCCATAAAATGCAAAATGAAACCACGGTGCTAAACCGCGATTTCATCGTTGTCGGCGAAAGGGGTGTTTTTCCGAAGAGTGATAAATATATCAGCTATACGGGTAAAAGTCAAGAGAAATCTTTGATCGCCTGAAATCTTTTACCGACGGCCACATGCGGCCGGACGCCATCATATGCCAGAAAGCCTCACCGGGGCAGCCAGAAATTGACAGGGTCCACGATCTTTCCGTCGAGATGGATCTCGTAATGCAGATGCGGCCCGGTGCTTTTTCCCGATGTGCCCACCAGGGCGATCACCTGGCCCCGGCGAACCGGCTGATTCTGGCGGACCAGCGTTTTATCGCAGTGTCCGTAGACGGTGGTGAACTTGTCCCCGTGGCGGACGACCACCTTGTTGCCGAAATAGTTGTCCCAACCGGTGAACTCCACCAGCCCGTCGGCCGGGGCCACCACCGGCTGCCCAAGCCTGGCTGCGATGTCCACCCCCCGGTGCAGGGGGGAGAGGCCGGAAGAAATCCACCCCCGGGTGGGCATGAGGGTGGGCATCAGCCGGTCGTGGGTTTCCGGCTGGGGCTGGACGGAATCGCGAGCGCCCGCGGCGGACAACCTCGACACCTCGCCGGTGGACAGGGTGTCCGGCTGCTTGGGTACGCCCAGCATCTGCCTTACCTTGGATTCCTCGGCCTTCATCCGCGTCAACTCGTCCTTTATCTGCTGCAGCTTGGCGAATTCGGCCTCCATCAGGCTGTGGCGCTTTCTCATCAGCTCGTACTGGCCGGCCCGCCAGAAGATCTTCCCGTAGCCGAATAAAAGGGCCGTGACGGCCAGAACCAGAACCGCGGCTACCGCGGCCAGCCACCCCAGGGAGGCGTAGGAAACATGATAGCTGCGCTGACCGCCTTTGTGGTGGGGCGCGATTATTACCGTGAGGTACCGGGCCCGCTTCCTCATCTGGCGGCGCGGTATGGGCCGAGGGCCCGGTCCGGGACCGGAAAGGAGAGGACCGCGGCCAGCAGATCGGCGGTAGCCTTGACGTCTCCCAGGTCCACCATCTCGGAACACGAATGCCCGTAGCGGGTGGGGACGGAGAGGACACCGGTGGGGATGCCGGCCCGGGTCTTGTAGATGGCCGAACCGTCGGTGGTGCCCCGCTCCAGAATGTCGGGCTGGTGCGGGATGCGCTTCCGATCGGCCAAATCGGTCAGATGTTTCCTGACGCCGGGATGGGCCAGGATGCCGGCGTCCTTGATCTTGACGGCCGTGCCCTTGCCCAGCATCGCCGGCAGCTTGGGCTTCTCGCCCGGGGCGTCGAAGGCGCCGGTGATGTCCACCGCCAGGCCCATGTCCGGATTCAGCCCGTAGGCGGCAGCGGTGGCCCCGCGCAGGCCGACCTCCTCCTGGCTGGTGAAGACGAAGGATATCCTGTGAGGCGACGACTTCAGCAAGCGCATGGCCAGGATGACGGCGGCGCAGCCGATGCGGTCGTCCATCGACTTGGCCACCGCCCGGTTGCCCAGGAAGCGGCACTCCTGATGGAAGGCGGCGATGTCCCCCACCGCCACTGATTTGAGCGCGCCCTTTTTGTCGCCGGCTCCGATGTCGATGAACATCCTCTCCAGGGTCCGGGCCGTCTGGGGATTGTCGGGCTTCTCCTCTCCGATGACGCCCAGGGTCCCGTTCTCGAAGACCACCCGCTGGGCCAGGATATTGTTGGGGTTGATGCCGCCGATGTTGGAAAAGCGGACGAATCCCTTGTCGTCCACGTAGGTGGCGATCAGTCCGATCTCGTCCATGTGTGCGGCCACCATCACGTGCCGGCCGCCCCGGCCCTTCGGCGTCCTGACGGCCACCAGATTACCCAGGACGTCGGTGGAGACCGAGTCCACCAGTCCGCGTACCTCCCTTTTTATCAGCTCCCGGATCGGCCCCTCGTTGCCCGAGGGGCCGTAGGCCTCGGTCAGTTTCTTGATCAGGTCCTTCATGAGCCAGCCCCTAACGTTTTCACAATTATAGCCCTTTTTGCCGGGGATATCAAGGGCAGAATGATCCGTGACCACACCGACGTTCCCGGCCGGCATTTTCGCGGACGGCGGTTTTCCCTTTACAAACAAGCATTTTTGTGATTTAATATTAGGCAATACCGAAACCTGTTTTTACGGCAAACGAATGAAACGCCCAAAGATCGGCGTTGCGGGATAAGGGCGAAGTTTTCAACAAACAACTATCCAGAATAAAGGAGCCAGCATGGCCGAGTTCGACCTCGAACTGAAGAACCTTCGGGACCTATTTCCGGCCGACTTCACCGACGACCAGGTGAACAAGGGGAAAACCATCCTCCTCAAGGAACTGGCCTACGACCTGCACAAGTTCTACGGCGGGAAGATGATCACCGTGCCCAAGGCCGGGGTCTACGGCTTCAACTGGTTCAACATCTGGTACACCCCTGGCGTTTCCAAGATCTCCACCACCATCAGGGACAACAATGATGCGTCTTTCGAGCTGACCAACCGCGGCAACACGGTGGCGGTGGTCTCCGACTCCACCCGGGTGTTGGGCGACGGGGACTGCACACCGCCGGGCGGCATGGGAGTGATGGAGGGCAAGGCCTTCCTCATGAAGTATTTGGGCGGCTGCGACGGGGTGGCCCTGTGCATGAACTCTTACAACGAGAAGAAGGAGCACGATCCCCAAAGGATCATCGACTTCGTCAAGATGGCCGAGCCGTCCTTCGGGGCGGTCAACCTGGAGGATATCTCCCAGCCGAACTGCTACGTGGTTCTGGACAAGCTGCGGGAGATCTGCGACATTCCGGTGTGGCACGACGACGCCCAGGGCACCGGCTGCGTGGTCCTGGCCGGGCTGCTAAACGCGCTGAAGGTTGCCGGCAAGAAGCTGAACGAAGTGAGGATAGTCTTTCAGGGTGCCGGCGCGGCCAATTCAACCTCGGCCCGGCTGGTGCTGGCGGCCGGGGCCGACCCCGGTAAGGTTATAATGTTCGACGTCGACGGGGCCCTGACCACCAAGCGCACCGAGTTCCGGGACAACAAGAGCTTCGCCAAGATCTGGGACCTGTGCCAGAAGACCAATCCAGGAGGCATCACCGATTTCGACCAGGCGGTCACCGGGGCCGACGTCATCATCGGGGCCTCGGCTCCGGGCACCATAAAACCCGAGCACGTCAAGAAAATGGCTCCCAAGTCGGTCATCTTCGCCTGCGCAAACCCGGTGCCCGAGATCTACCCCTCGACCGCCAAGGAGGCCGGAGCCTACATCGTGGCCACCGGCCGGG
>DHHE01000209.1 GCA_002403115.1 bacterium UBP2_UBA4780
TGCTCGGCCCCCTACGTAGGCGGGCGCGAGGCTTCACAGGACGAGCTGGTTGCCCGGAGGGCCATTGTTGATTACGCGTCCAGCCTGGTCGGCACCAGGGACCTGAGGCCGCTGGGTCATGGTTTCAAGAACGATTGTTCCGGATTTATCAACGGTGTTTTTCGGAAATCGGGAAGGAGGATCGACTACCGCCATGTCCGCGGGAACCGCAGCCTGTCGGAATCGCTCTACCGGACCCTGCGGGACCGCGATCTGGTCTTCTCCGAATACCAGCCAAACTTAGGGGACGTGGTCTTCTTCCGCAATACCACGGAAAACAGCCAGGCCGATGACATAACCCATGTGGCCCTGGTGGAGCAGGTCGAAAGGGACGGGACTTTTTCGCTTATACACTACAGTTCCGGAAAAGTCAATCGGATGAAAATGAACCTCAGACATCCGGGGAAACGGGCCAATGACGCGGGCCGGGTGATCAACGACTACGCCCGCCGTTCCGTCTCCGGCTCGCCGCGCCGGGACTACCTGGCCGGGAACCTGTTCGCCGCCTTCGGCGACCTGTTCCGGCACACCGGCCGGTAAACGCAAGCCTATTGCAGGGCGGTAGTTTTTATAGTAACATTCTAAATCAAACGGAAGCGACGGTATGCCGGCAACCGATCCCTCAAAACGTGCCTGGGTGGTCTCGGTGGACATGGGTTACGGCCACCAGCGGGCGGCCTACCCCCTCAACGAGATCGCCAACGAGCGCATCATCACCGCCAACAACGACCAGATGGTCTCGGACCGGGAGCGGGCCATCTGGCACTGGACCCGTCTGGGCTACGAAGCCGTCTCCCGGCTCAAGGGCATACCGTTCTTGGGACGGCTCATCTTCGGCTTCTACGACAGCCTGCAGTACATCGCCCCGTTCTACCCGTTCAAGGTTGACGCCCGTCCCACCCCCACGGTGCGCCGCCTGAAGAAGCTGATCACGCGCTGGGGCCTGTGCGGCAGCCTGGTCGACTACGTCAAGCGGGAGAACCTGCCGCTGGTGGCCACCCACTTCATCCCGGCCCTGGCCGCCGACTACCTCGGCCTGGAAAGGGTCTACTGCGTGGTCACCGACACCGACATCAACCGGGCCTGGGCCATCGACAGGCCGCAGAACACCAGGATCACCTACCTGGCCCCCAGCCGCCACGCCACCATGCGTCTCCGCCAGTACGGGGTGCCGGAGAGCCGCATTGTCTTCACCGGCTTTCCCCTGCCCCGGGAGAACCTGGGCGGTCCGAAACAGGCGGTGCTCAAGCAGGACCTGGGCCAGCGGCTGCCCAACCTGGACCCCAACCGCAAGTTCCTCTCCAAGTACGAGGAGACAGTCAGGAAGCACCTCGGGGCCCTGCCTACGCGCAGCAACCACCCGCTGACCCTGACCTACATGGTGGGGGGGGCCGGGGCCCAGAGCGAGATAGGCATCACCCTGGTGCGCTCGCTCCTGGCCAAGATACAGCAGGGCAAGATCTGGGTCAACCTGGTGGCCGGGACCAGGCTGGACGTGGCCTCGTACTTCAACCGGGAGCTGGAGGCCCTGGGGGTGAAAACGGACGGGAAGTCGGGGGTGAAGGTGATCTACGCCCTGGACAAACGGGCTTACTTCGCCGCCTTCAACCAGGAACTGCACGAGACTGACATCATCTGGACCAAGCCCTCGGAGATGTCGTTCTACACGGCCCTGGGCATCCCCATCATCATCGCCCCGCCGGTGGGCGCCCACGAGAAGTTCAACCAGCAGTGGCTGAGCCACATCGGTTCCGGCTTCGTCCAGGAGGACCCCAAGTACGCCGACCAGTGGCTGTTCTACGTGCTGGAGACCGGCAAGTACGCCGAAGCCGCCTGGGACGGGTTCATGGAGGCGCCCAGCCTGGGGACCTACAGCATCGAGGATGCGGTTTTCGGCAGTACCGGAAATGCGTGAACCGGAAATCGGAATGGCGCGCGTTGGGCCTTTGACGGAAGGCGGTTTTCGGCAGCACCCAGCACGCAGAGAAGAAAAAAATAATTTACATAGATAAGCCCCCCAAAAATGACAAACAACAAGAACGGCAGGAACGGCGTGGCGGTGGCCAAGAAGGGGCTGGACAAGGGATCCATCAAGCGCTCCTTCTGGGAGAACCTGACCTTCTCCCTGTCAAAGGACAAGTACTCGGCCACCAAGCGCGACTACTACCAGAGCCTGGCCCTGACGGTGCGCGACCGGCTGGTGGAGCGCTGGAGCCGGACCCAGCAGGCCTACTACCAGACCGACGCCAAGCGGGTCTACTACCTGTCTCTGGAGTTCCTGATAGGCAAGCTGCTCAAGAGCAGCCTTCTCAATCTGGGCATGGAGGAGGCGGCCGAACAGGCCATGGAGGAGATGGGCTTCGACCTGGAGGACATCGCCGACACCGAGTGGGACGCCGGTCTGGGCAACGGCGGCCTGGGGCGGCTGGCGGCCTGCTACCTGGACTCAATGGCCACCCTGGGCCTTCCGGCCTACGGCTACGGCATACTATACGAATATGGCATCTTCTTCCAGAAGATCGTCAACGGATACCAGGTGGAGACGCCGGACAACTGGATGCGCTACGGCAACCCCTGGATGCTGGCCCGGCCGGAGAACCTCTACTCGGTCAAGTTCTACGGACGGCCCGTGGTCTCCAAGCACCCCGACGGCCGCCCCCGCTTCGACTGGGTCGAGGCCGAGGAGGTGATGGCCATGGCCTACGACGTCCCGGTGCCGGGCCACGGCAACGGCACGGTCAACACCCTCAGGCTTTGGGCGGCCAAGTCCACCCGGGACTTCGACCTCCGCTACTTCAACAGCGGCGACTACGTGGCGGCGGTCGAGGGCAAGAACCAGAGCGAGAACCTGTCCCGGGTGCTCTACCCCTCGGACAGCTTCTACGCCGGCCGGGAGCTCCGCCTCAAGCAGCAGTACTTCTTCGTCTCGGCCACCCTGCAGGACGCCCTACGGCGATACAAGAAGGTCCACGCCGGCCTGGCCGGTTTCGCCGACAAGGTCTTCTTCCAGCTGAACGACACCCATCCGGCCATCGCCATTCCGGAGATGATGCGGCTGCTGATGGACGAGGAGGGGATGGAGTGGGACCAGGCCTGGGGGGTGACCTCGCGCATATTCGGCTACACCAACCACACGGTCCTGCCCGAGGCTTTGGAGCACTGGTCGGTGGCCATGGTGCGCCACCTGCTGCCCCGGCTGATGCAGATCATCGAAGAGATAAACCGGCGCTTCATGGAACAGGTATCGGCGAAACATCCCAAGGACCCGGAACGCATACGGAGGATGACCATCATCACCGAAAGCGGCGACCCCCAGGTGCGCATGGCCCAGCTGGCCATCGTCGGGAGCTGCCGGGTGAACGGTGTGGCCGAACTCCACACCAAGATATTGAAGACCCGGGTCTTTCAGGATTTCGACCAGTTCTATCCGGGAAAGATCATCAACATCACCAACGGCATCACCCACCGCCAGTGGCTGAAGAAGTGCAACCCGGACCTGGCCCGGCTGATCACCAAGCGCATCGGCCACGACTGGATCGATTCGCTGGATGACCTTAAGCGGCTGGAGGACCTGGCCTCGGACCGTCTGTTCCTGGAGAAGTGGCAGATGGTCAAGCGGTCCAACAAGCTGAGGTTGGCCGAGTACATCAAGAGGAACAACGGGCTGGACGTCTCCCTTTACTCCATGTACGACTGCCAGGTGAAGAGGTTCCACGAGTACAAGCGTCAGCTGCTGAACGTCCTGGGGGTGATCGCCCACTACCGCCAGCTCAAGGCCGGGCGGGGGAGCGGCTGGGCGCCGCGGACCGTCATTTTCGCCGGCAAGGCCGCGCCCAGCTACCAGACGGCCAAGCTGATCATCAAGCTGATAAACTCGGTGGCCGAGGCCGTCAACTCCGACCCGGAGATCGGCGACAGCTTGAAGGTGGTATTCCTGGCCAACTACGGTGTCAGCTTAGCAGAGCTGATCATCCCGGCGGCCGACCTCTCCCAGCAGATATCAACCGCCGGCTGGGAGGCCTCGGGCACCGGCAACATGAAATTCGCCCTCAACGGCGCCCTGACCATCGGCACCCTGGACGGAGCCAACATCGAGATCCGGGAGGCGGTGGGCCCCGACAATTTCTTCCTGTTCGGGCTGACCGCCGGTCAGGTGGTGGAATCCAGGGAAAGAGGCTACCGGCCCCGGGACCTCTACGAATCGCAGCCGGAACTGAGGGCGGTGCTGGACGACATGGCCGGGGACGTTTTCTGCCCGGGCGAGCCGGGCCTGTTCCGGCCGCTGGTCGATTCGCTGCTGGGCGATGACCAGTTCATGGTGCTGGCGGATTTCGCCCCCTACCTGGAGTGCCTGGGCCGGGCGCACGCCGCCTACCGCAACTGGGAGCAGTGGGCCCGGATGTCGGTTATCAACACCGCCAACATGGGCCGCTTCTCCAGCGACCGCTCCATCAGGGAGTACAGCCAGAAGATCTGGGGGCTGACCCCGGTGCCGATCGAGACGGAGTGATCCTGAAATACCAAGTAAAGAAACATCAAGTTCCAGTTCCATACAGGCAGCGAAGGAGACAAAATGACCGCTCACGAGATGAGGTGGAACCTCCACGACATCGTCCCCAAGGGCCGGTTCGAGGGGCTGTTCAAGAAGGCCGGGACGGGCATCGAGAGGCTCAAGAGTTCGATAGACAAATACTCCCCCGGAATGACGGGGCAGGCCTTCCGGCGGGAGATGGAATTCAACGAGGAGCTGATGGAGGACCTGTCGCGGCTTTCGGGCTATTGCTCGCTGTGGGAGGCCACCGACCTCAAGTCCCAGGACGCCAAACTGCTGCGGTCCCGGACCGACAACCTCTTCGTCAAGTATAGCGACGCCGTCATCCCCATCCACCACTGGCTCAGGGGTCTGCCGGCCGGGGACAGGCCCGCTCTGGACGACGGCAACGCCCGCCGCCTGTTCGCCTCGTTTCCCGACCTTAGCTATGTGCTGGGGCATATGAGGTCCCTGGCCGTCCACAGCCTGGCCCCGGGCGAGGAGCGGATCATGTCCCGCAAGCGGGTCAGCGGGACCGGCGCCCTGTCCGACCTCTACGACGTCCTGACGGACGGGTTCCAGTACCGCTTCCGTCCCAAGGGCCGCAGACCGCAGACGCTGAACAGCCAGGAGCCCCTGAGGAAGCACTTCTACAGCGCCCGGCCCTCGGAGCGGGAAGCGGCCTACCGGGCGCTGTTCGAGCCCTACGGCCGGAACCTGACAGCGCTGTTCCTCATCTACCAGGCCATCGTCAAGGACTGGGTCTCCGACTCCCAGCTGAGGAAGCACCCCTCGCCCGTCTCCATGCGCAACGTCCACAACCAGGTTCCGGACGCGGCCATCGGCACCCTGCTGAAGGCCACCGAGGACAATGCCGGGCTCTTCCAGGAGTTCTTCCGGCTCAAGGCCGGGCTGATGAAGCTGAAAAGGCTCCGCCGCTACGACATCCTGGCCCCGCTGGAGGAGGTGAAGAAGACCGTCCCCCTGGACCGGGCCCGGCGCCTGGTGACCGACACCTTCAGGAGCTTCTCGCCGGGCTTCGCCGAGAAGGCGGAAAGGGTGTTCAAGGCCGGTCACATAGACACCCACCCCCGGCCGGGGAAGCGGAGCGGGGCCTTCTGTTCCAACGTCACCCCGAAGATCCTGCCCTACGTCCTGCTGAACTACACCGGCAACAGCTCCTCGGTCTCCACCATGGCCCATGAGCTGGGGCACGCCATCCACGACATCTGCTCCTCGGGCCACACCATCAGCGCCGCCGGCACCACCCTGCCGCTGGCCGAGACCGCCTCCACCATCGCCGAGATCATCGTCTTCGAGCGGATGCTGGAGACCGCCCGGTCCGCCCGGGAGAAGCGGGCCCTGCTGATGGAGAAGATGGTGGACGCCTACTCCACCATCGTCCGCCAGGCCTACATCGTCAAGTTCGAGCTGGAGGCCCACCGGCGGATGGGCGGCGGGGTCAAGGCCGACGACCTGTGCCAGTGCTACCTGGGCCTGCTGCGCTCCCACTTCGGCTCCGCGGTGGAGGTGGCCGACGAGTTCCGCCTGGAGTGGGCCTACATACCGCACATCTTCCACACCCCATTCTACTGCTACGCCTACAGTTTCGGGGACCTGCTGGCCCTGGCCCTGTACTCGCGCTACCGATCCCAGGGGAGCGCCTTCGTCCCCAAGATAGAGAGGATCCTGTCCTACGGCAGCTCCAAGAGCCCGGACGACATCCTGAAGGAGGTCGGGATCGACATGGCCGACCGGAAGTTCTGGCAGGGGAGCTTCGACATATTGCGGGGCTGGCTGGACCAGCTGAGGAAGCTGGGCTGAGGGGAGAGGACGCTCTCTGAGCGCAAGTTCAACATAGTCCCGCCATGCTCCTCCAGCAGCTCCTCAACGGCCTGACCCTGGGCTCCATCTACGCCCTGATCGCCCTGGGCTACACCATGGTCTACGGCATCCTGGAGTTCATCAACTTCGCCCACGGCGAGGTCTACATGCTGGGGGCCTACTTCGCCATCATCGCCCTGGGGATCCTCACCCAGTGGGGGGTGAACACCTGGACGATGGCCCCGCTGCTGGTCATCGTCTTCGCCATGGTGTTCGCGGCCGCCTGGGGCGGCACGGTGGAGCGCATCGCCTACCGCCCCCTGCGGGCCGCCCCCCGCCTCTCCCCCCTGATATCGGCCCTGGGGGTCTCCATCTTCCTCCAGAACCTGGTGATGCTGACCCAGGGGGCCCGAGACCAGGTGTTCCGCCGGGAGTTGCTTTTCCCCCACTCCTTCAACACCGGGGGCCTGGCCCTGCCGGGATGCCAGGTGTCCTACATCCAGATCACCATCATCGCCACCTCGCTGCTGCTGATGCTGGGGCTGACCCTGTTCATCAACCGGACCCGTCTGGGGCGGGCCATGAGGGCGGTGGCCCAGGACCAGCGGATGGCCAGGCTGTGCGGCATCAACATCGACGCCATCATCCGGCTGACCTTCGTGCTGGGCTCGGCCCTGGCCGCGGCCGCCGGGGTGCTGGTGGCCATGCACTACGGCCTGGTCAACTTCCACATAGGTTACGTGGCCGGGCTGAAGGCCTTCATCGCGGCGGTGGTGGGCGGCATCGGCTCGGTGCCCGGGGCCATGCTGGGCGGCCTGCTGCTGGGCATGGCCGAATCCTTCGGTGCCGGCTACCTGTCGTGCGAGTACAAGGACGTCTATGCCTTTGTCATCCTGATAGCGGTGCTCCTCATCCGGCCCCAGGGGATCATGGGGGACAAGAGCCAGTGAGGACCGCGCTCAAACCTCTGGCCTGGCCGCTCTGGCTGGGCATCCTGCTTTGGCCTCTGGCCGGGCCGGTTACATCGGCCGCGGCCGCCGCCGCGCTTCTGGGCCTGGTGCTGGCGCGCCGCCTGCTCCCGTGGAAAGCGGCGGCATCCGGTTTCCAGGCCGCCAGGCTTCCCGCCATCGCCGGCCGCTGGAGAGCCGCGGCCTGGGCAGCGCTGGCCTGTTTGCTGCTGGCCCTGCCGCTGGCGCTCAACCGGTACTTCCTCGACGTGGCCATCACCGCCGGCATCTACATCGCCCTGGCCCTGGGCCTCAACATCATCGTGGGGCTGGCCGGTCTCCTGGTCCTGGGCTACATAGCCTTCTACGCGGCCGGGGCCTACAGCTACGCCCTGCTGTCCACTCACCTTCACCTCAACTTCTTCCTGGCCCTGCCGCTGGGGGCCGGACTGGCCCTGCTTTTCGGGCTGGCGCTTGGCGTGCCCACCCTGAGGCTGCGCGGCGACTACCTGGCCATCGTCACCCTGGGCTTCGGGGAGATCGTCCGCATCGTTCTCAACAACTGGGACTCGGTGACCGGCGGGCCCAACGGCATCATGAGCATCGCCAAGCCTTCGTTGGCCGGCCTGGCGCTGGGCCGGCCGGCCCACCTCTACTACATCGTGCTGGCGCTGTGCCTGCTGACGGCCCTCCTCATCCACCGGCTGAACGGCTCGCGGCTGGGCCGGGCCCTGGTGGCCATGCGCGAGGACGAGGCCGCGGCCCGGGCCTGCGGGGTGGACACGGTCAGGCTGAAGCTGCTGGCCTTCATGGTGTCGGCGGCCGTGGCCGGCACCATGGGCGCGGTCTTCGCCGCCAAGATGGGCTTCGTCAGCCCGGAGAGCTTCACCTTCTGGGAGTCGGTCATGGTGCTGTGCATGGTGGTCCTGGGGGGCATGGCCTCCATCCCCGGGGTCATCCTGGGGGCGGCCGCTCTGATAGTCCTGCCCGAGGCCTTCCGCCAGCTGCAGGTCTACCGGATGCTGATCTTCGGGGCCTCGATGGCGGCCATGATGATCTTCCGGCCCCAGGGGCTGTGGCCGTCCAAGAGGAGGAGGATGGAGATGGAGGAGGGGGGGTGAACTTCATAAGGAAGCCAGGAATGCATGAATAACATTGAGAACGCGAAAAAGACGGTGGCCGCGCTGTGCGCCAAGTTCAGGGCGCAGTACGATGTCTTCACCGGCGGGTCCTACAACGAGACCCAGCTAAGGCGCGAGTTCCTGGACCCGTTCTTCGAGGCCCTGGGCTGGGACGTGGCCAACAAGCAGGGCCTGGCCGAGCAGTACAAGGACGTGATCCACGAGGACGCGGTCAAGGTGGGCGAGCAGACCAAGGCGCCGGATTATTCGTTCCGGGTGGGCGGAGTCCGAAAGTTCTTCGTCGAGGCCAAGAAGCCCTCGGTATCCATCAAGGACGACGTCGGCCCGGCCTACCAGGTGCGGCGCTATGCCTGGAGCGCCAAGCTGCCGCTGTCGATCCTGACCGATTTCCAGGAGCTGGCGATCTACGACTGCCGCCTGAAACCAAACCACAAGGACAAATCCACGGCGGGCCGGACGGCCTTTTACACCTACGACCAGTACTTGGAGAAGTTCGACGAGATCTACGGCCTGTTCTCCAAGGAGGCGGTGCTAAAAGGAAATTTTGACAAGTACGCCCAAACCGACGCCAGGAAGAAAGGCACCACCGAGGTAGACAAGGAGTTCTTGAAAGACATAGAGCATTGGCGGACGTTGCTGGCAACGAACATCGCGCTGCGGAACGCCAGACTATCCCATGAAGAATTGAACTATTCGGTCCAGACCATCATTGACCGGATAATCTTCCTGCGCATCTGCGAGGACCGGGGGCTGGAGAACGCGGAATCGTTGAAGGAAACCACCCAAGGCGCCAATGCCTACAAGAAGATAGCCCGTCTGTTCGAGTCGGCTGACGCCAAGTACAACAGCGGGCTATTCGATTTTACCAGGGATGCGATAACGCTAAAACTGCATGTCGACGACGAGGTCTTCGGGCAAATAATAAAAAGCCTGTATTACCCGTCCCCCTACGTGTTCTCGCAGATGCCGGTGGAGATACTGGGCCAGGTGTACGAGCAGTTCCTGGGAAAGGTCATCCGCCTCACCGCCGGGCACCGCGCCAAGGTGGAGGAAAAGCCCGAGGTGCGCAAGGCCGGCGGGGTGTATTACACGCCGCAGTACATCGTGGATTATATTGTAAAGAATACGGTAGGGGAATTGTTGCGGGGCAACGTAGGGGCGAACGGCCGTTCGCCCCAACAGGGGTTATCACCAAAGGAGATAGAATCCCTCAAAATCCTCGATCCGGCCTGCGGCTCGGGCTCGTTCCTGATCGGCGCCTTCACCTATCTCCTGAACTACCACCTGGACTGGTACACGGCCAACGGGCCGGAGAAATACCCCAAGGCGGTGTTCCGCGACGGCCGGGGGGCCTGGCGGCTGACCACCCAGGAGGCAAAGAAGATACTGCTTAACAACATCTACGGGGTGGACATAGACAGCCAGGCGGTGGAGGTGACCAAGCTTTCGCTGCTGTTGAAGGTGCTGGAGAACGAGAGCCGGGAGGGCATAGAGCAGCAGTTGAAGATGTTCAAGGAGCGGGCATTGCCGAACATAGACGGGAACATAAAGTGCGGCAACAGCCTGATAGGGCCGGATTTTTATGATGGGGAGATGGACCTGGGGGACGAGGAGAGGAAGAAGATAAACGCGTTCGACTGGAAAAGGGAGTTCCCAGAGATCATGAAACGTGGCGGCTTCGATGTGGTGATCGGGAATCCACCATGGGGTGGTGATGTTGACAAAATAATATATTATTTACAAATGCACTATCCTGATAGCACAAAAAGTTATCGTGACACTTTTAAATTATTTATCGAAAGAGGATTAATACTAACACGCCAAAATGGTATTTTTAGCTTAATAATTCCCAGTGCTTTTATGATTCAACCACGTTATATTGATGTGAGAAGGCTTTTAATAAAATACAATATTAGGATACTTTGGAATTTGGGTGATAAAGTCTTTGGGCCAAAAGTTGTTGCTCCGTGCGCTATCTTCGTAGTAATGAAAAGAGATTCTAAATCTGATAGTTTTGTTTCAATATTAGACACTTCGCAGTTAACCGATAATATAAAACGTGCTAAAGTTTCTCAAGCACCAATATATCAAAAATTACATCAATCTGTATATGAAAAGACAACGGAAGAAACCTTCACAACATTTTATAGAGAAATGGGGAAAAAAGAAGTAAAACTAGAAGAAATACTTGATTGTAAGGATTGTGGTATTAAACATCAACGTGTTGGGTGTGGTCTGGAAGAGAAGGGAAAATCTGATCTTGCATCAAGGTTATATTATGAAGGAAAAAGAAAATCGACATTAGATAAAAAATATCTTATAGGTGCTGATTTAAATATTAATGGTTGGTATGTTGAATACTCTAATGAAAGATATTTCAAGGGTAGTTGGAAAGAAATATTAAGAAAGAATGAAATCGTATATTTCAACGAGAAAGTGTTTGATTTACCTTTAAAAATCGTTTGGCGTCAAACTAGTGATAGAATACGTGCGGCTATAATAAAAAAATGTTGGTTTGCTAATACGCTACAGGCAGGCATTTTACTTGATAACAGATATGATTTGCGTTATATTCTTGGAATTCTTAATTCGAAATATCTTAATCATATATACTTAGAAACCGTAAAAGAGGGTGGCAGGGTGTTTCCTCAGGTAAAAATGAGTAAAGTTAGGGCATTGCCATTCCGCACCATAGATTTTGCAGATGCTATTGAAAAAACACAACATGACAAAATGAGAACGCTTGTGGAACAAATGTTAACCTTGTACAAACAATTGACGTTGTCTAAAACCCCTAATGAAAAAGAAACCATAGCACGCCAGATATACGCCACCGATCAGCAGATAGACCGGTTGGTGTACGAGTTATACGGGTTAACTGAGGAAGAGATAAAGGTGGTGGAGGGGGGATGAAATCAACTAACCATAAAACGAAATCAGAAGAATTGTTCGAGAGGTTTTGCGATGAGAATTCGATACGTTATCTAAGGATAGGCACAAAACCCAAAAACGGACTTAAAACACCCGATTACGAAGTGCAATTGATGGGGCATAATGTGATCGTTGAAGTCAAGCAATTCAATCCGAACAAAGAAGACAAGAAGCTTATAGATAATTTTTTAAAGAAAGGCAGCACGGGCATTCATGGCGATGAGCCAGGAAAGCGGACAAGAAAGGCTATCGAGGATGCAATGCCCCAGTTGCGCCAACTGGCAAAAGGGGTATACCCGGCATTATTGGTTTTATTTGATAATATTCCATGTCTGCGTTTCAACAAACCAACAGAAAGTTATAATATCAAGACAGCCATGCATGGCCTGGAATGCGTGAAAATAGGTTTTCAAAGGGACGGTATGTCGCCACCAGTTGTTATTGATAGAGGACGCGGGGGTAAACGCAAGGTTGATCCCGGGCACAATACAACCCTGAGTGCAATCATGACGATGGAAGAAAACGGGAATAGAATAATTGCCCGCTGCTACCATAACCCATACGCTTCTATTAAAATTGCCCCAGAGTGGATAAGAAATGAAAATACAAGACATTACAGATTGGGTGCAAAACAACGCATTGAATTTCAGGAGTGGATAGAGATTTAACCCGTGTCTTACAATAAATCCAAGAACCACCGCCGTTCCATCCGCCTGCCGGATTACGATTATTCCAGCGAGGGCCTGTATTACGTGACCATTTGCACCCAGGACCGATTGTGTCTGTTCGGTGAGGTCATTGGCGGCCAAATGACGTTGAACGCCTGCGGCGAGATCGTGAAACAGGAATTGTTGCGGACCCCGGAGATCCGCCGGGAGATCACGTTGGACGAATGGGTGATCATGCCCAACCATATCCATGCCATTGTGGCAATCAACGAAACGGAACACGACACGGCGACCGGCCATGCGGTAGGGGCGACCGGCCATGTAGGGGCGCATGGCCATGCGCCCCTACGGGAACGCCGTTTTGTCCGCAAACCCAAATCATTGTCGTCATTTATCGCCGGGTTCAAATCGGCGGTCACCGTTCACATCAACCAATTGCGGCAAACACCGGGCAATCCCGTCTGGCAACGCAATTATTGGGAACACATCATCCGCAACGGGGAATCGTACGATAAAATCAAACGATACGTCATTGAAAATCCGATGAATTGGACGCACGACGAGGAGAATCCCCATAAAACCAAAACGAAAAATTGAATAAATGCCATGGGCTGGCTGGAGGAGAAGGTTCTTAAATGGAAGGCCGCCATCGACGCCCGGGCCGGGGCCGGCCGGGGAGAGACGGTGGCGGACGGATGGCGGGAGGCCGGCGACGATCCGGTGAAACTGGCCGGCTGGACGGCCCGGGCCATGGAGCGGCTGGAGAGGCTGGTCCCGGACGCCGCCGGGCGCCGGGAGATCATGCTCGACCGGTCCTGCGTCTTCACCGAGGAGTTCGGTGACGAGAGAATCCTGGCCCTCAGGAAAATATACAAGGATACCGGCAACGTGGAGACTGTGCTGCAGGCCATGCGCCAGGACCGGGAGCGTTTCGGGCAACCCTTCCTAGAGGATGGATCGATAATAGAAATACGCCAACCCAGGGACAAGGAAGCATACGCCAAGGCGACCAATGACTACGAGCGCCAGATGTCAGCCTGTTTCTGTCCGCTGTCCCGCGCCTCTCGAACCCGGCTCCCGCTGGAATATTGCTGTTGCAGCGCCGGGTGGTACCGGGGGATATACCAGGGGATCTTCCAGAAGAGGGCCGAGGTCACGGTGGAGAAGTCCCTGTTGAACGGGGACGGCAGCTGCCGGTTCTCCATCAAGTTCCGGGACGGATGATTACCGGCATGCGGTCATCTCAAATCGGCCGGTTGTCGAGTGTCCGCCTGGTCTCGATACAGCCGCGCATCGAGTAGAACCGCAAGTCGGTTCGTATCGAGATGGCGGCTACTCGACCATCGGCGGACGCACTTGTGCTGAACGCAGTTGAAGCGTCGAGACCCCGGCCGGCTTGATGACCGCATGCCGGTAAAAAAGCCATAGCATAGCTATTCCGCAATGCTTTTAACAGCGTCCAAGATCACCAAGCACTTCGGGGGGCTGCGGGCCCTGCGCGGCATCTCCTTCGGCATCGAGCCGGGGCAGATCTTCGGTCTGATCGGCCCCAACGGCGCCGGCAAGACGACCCTGTTCAACTGCCTGACCGGGGTCTATCGGCCGACGTCGGGAAGGTTCGCCTTCGACGGGCGGGACATAACCGGGCGCTCCGAGGTGGAGGTGGCCAGGAGCGGCATCGCCCGCACTTTCCAGAACATCCGGCTTTTCAGGGAGATGACGGCGCTGGAGAACGTCATGGTGGGTCGGCACCCCAGGACCCGGGCCGGGCTGTGGGGGGCGGTCGTCAGGCCCCGGCAGGCCGTGGCCGAGGAGAGGGACATCGTCCGCCGCTCCCGGGAGCTGCTCGAATTACTGGGCATCGGCCAGTGGGCCGACTCCCTGGCCAAGAACCTTCCCTACGGCCTGCAGCGGAGGCTGGAGATCGCCCGGGCCCTGGCCACCGATCCCATACTGCTGTGCCTGGACGAGCCGGCGGCCGGCATGAACCCAAAAGAGGTGGTCGACCTGATGGCCCTGATCCGCGCCATTCGCGACAGGGGCATATCGGTCCTTCTGATCGAGCACCACATGAGGGTGGTGATGGGCATCTGCGACCGGGTGCTGGTGCTGGACGGCGGGGAGTTCCTGGCCGAGGGGAGGCCGGAGGAGGTGCAGGGCGATCCCCGGGTGATCGAGGCCTATTTGGGAAAGAGCCCGGTGACGGCATGAACCCCAGTCAGGACGCGGCCATGATGAAGGTGGACGGCCTTCACGCATCATACGGCAACCTGGAGGCGCTCCACGGCATATCGATACAGGTGAGCCGGGGCGAGATCGTGGCCCTGCTGGGCGCCAACGGCGCCGGCAAGACCACCGCCATCTCGGCCGTCTCCGGCCTGCTGAAGGCCTCGGCCGGCAGCGTCTGTTTCGAGGGAAAGGACATAACCAATATGGGACCGGACCGCATCGTGGGTCTGGGGCTGGTCCAGGTGCCCGAGGGGCGGCGCATTTTCCCCAAGCTGACCGTGCTGGAGAACCTTGACCTGGGGGCATACCTTGTCAAAGGCAAAAAGGAAAAGGTCAAAGGAGTGGAGAAGGCCTTCGCCATGTTCCCCAGGCTGGCGGAGAGGAGGAACCAGCTGGGGGGGACCCTCTCCGGCGGCGAGCAGCAGATGCTGGCCATCGCCCGGGGCCTGATGTCGGAGCCGAAAATGCTCCTTTTGGACGAGCCCAGCCTGGGCCTGGCGCCGATAGTGGTCGACAGGATATTCGAGATCATCGAGGGGATCCGGGCCTCAGGCACCACCGTCCTGCTGGTGGAGCAGAACGCCCAGCGCAGTCTGGAGATCGCCGACCGGGGGTACATCCTGGAGACCGGGAACGTCATCATGGAGGACAGCGGCCGGGCGCTGCTGGAAAACCCAAAAGTGCAGGCCAGCTACCTGGGGGCGTGAACAACTAACAACGAATGTCATCCCGGGATGCCTTTCGCGCCTGGCTGGCTGAGGGATGGTTCGAGGAACAAGCGCACCCTACAGCCGGAAAGTCACGGAGCCCGTCCTTCGGCGGGCTCAGGACAAGCCTCAGGGTGGCAAAAAGAGTTATGAGCGGCGGCCGGGCGACCGGCCGCCGGTTTTACGAGCATGTCGGGAAGCATCTACCTTTACAGCGACCAGGAGGTCCCCGGGAACGCGCGGATCGACGCCCTCTGGCTGTCGGTTCTCAAGGGCCGGGAGGTCCGCATCGGCTACGTCCCATCGGCCTCCGACTCCACCCGGCGTTATTTCGACCGCAAGCGGGAATACTATTCCCAGTACGGGATAACCGACCTGCTCTACTTCGACTTGAACAAGGAGTACCGGCCTGAACTGCTCCCCGAGCTCCTGTCCTGCCAGGCCATCCACCTCTCGGGCGGCGACCCCTTCCAGTTCAACGACGCCATCCGCAAGCGGAACTTCGCCCCGGTGCTCCGCAGATACCACGAAAGCGGCGGCATCCTGATTGGCGTCAGCGCCGGGGGCATCGTCCTCACCCCCGGCATCGAGATCTCCAGTCTTTTCTACAGGGCCAGGACGCGGGACGCCGAAGCTGCCGGCCTGGTGCCGTTCCACTTTCTGCCGCACTACAACCGGAGGGCGGCCTCGCTGGAGCAGCTCAGGGATTTCTCGGCGCGACTGGGTGGCACGATCTACGCGGTCGATGACGGCGACGGGATCGGGATCCGCAACGGCAGGACGTCCTGCATAGGCCGGGTGCTGGCGGTAACCAACGGCGAGGTGGGCTCCGATTGATGATTGCTGAAGGAAGGAAACCGCCGAAAGAAAGGCAGTGGATAGAGACCCCCTCCGGCCACTATCCCTTCTCCGTCAGGCAGAGGAAGGCCGTGTTGCTGGAGCTGGTGGGCGGCTGGGATGAGGCCGAAGTCTTGTACCGGGAGAACCTGGAAGCGGCCCGGGCGGCCGGGGATCGGAGGCTTGAGCTGGAGGCGCTCAATCGCTTGGTGCAGTTCTTCCAGAACCGGGGCGAGTACAAGAAGATGGGGCCGCTTCTGGAGCAGGCCTCGGCCATCAGCGCCGGGCTGGGAGACCGGGCCCTGTTGGCGGAGGCGATGATGGGGCAGGGGATACTGGCCTGGCGGCTGGGCCGCTGCCCCGAGGCCATGGGGAAATACCAGGAGGCTTTGGCGGTCTTCGAGGGCCTTGGCGACCGGCCCAGCATCAGCCGGCTGCTCAACAACATCGGGGTGCTCCACGAGAACCAGGCCCAGTACGCCGAGGCCATGGAATGCTACCGCAGGAAGCTGGCCGGGGACGAGCAGTCCGGCAACCTGGCGGGCCAGGGCAGCGCCAACATCAACATGGGCATCTGCCTGATGCACCAGGGGGACCTGGATTCCTCCCGGAGGCACTACCTGAGGGCGCTGGAAATAGAGAGGCAAAGGGGGGACATCAGGAGGATCGCCATCATCATCAGCAACCTGGGGGTGGTCCACCGGGAAAGGGGGGAGTTCGGGGAGGCGGGACGGCTCTGGCACGAGGCCGCCGGCATCTACCGAAGGCTTGGCGACCAGCGGGGCCTGAGCATCAACCTGAACAACCTGGGGAACCTGCGCGAATCCATGGGCGACCCGGACGGGGCTCTGGACTTCTACCGGAAGGCGGCGGAAATAGGGGAGGCCCTGGGGGACGCGAAACAGCTCGGGATCTACTACGCCAACATGGCGACCACCCTTTTCCGCCGCGGGGATTACCGGGCGGCCGGCGAAAGGTTCGAGCAGGCCACGGGCCTGCTCACCAGGGTGAACGCCCAGCGCTATCTGATGGAGACCCTGGGCCGGAGGGCGGAGATGGCGGCGGAGACGGGCCGGCCAAGTGAGGCGGTCGAGCTGATCGACCGGGCCATGGAGATCGCCGGCCGGATCGGACGCCAAGACCGGCTGGAGGAATTCGCCCGGCTGAGGGATGGGTTTCAAAGCGCCGCTGGAGGGGATCCGGAACGCCCGGATTGAACCGGCCACAAAATACGTTCTTGCGTTCCGCCCGCCCGTTTCAGCCCGGAAAAACCTGTTGACATCCCGTTATAACTTGTGATAATATAACTTGTTAAGTTATCAAGCGATCGTGCCGGACCCAGGGGGCCGGTCGCCGGGTTTTCTTTTATCCAAAGGGCGGAAACCCCGCTAAAACACAAAAAGGAGCCGAAAATGGCAGAGGCCGGAGCACCGTTCGAACGCAAGCTGGCCAACGGCGAGGTCCTCTTCAAGGAGGGCGACCAGGGCCAGGAAATGTACCTTATCCGCTCCGGCAAGGTGGAGATATCCAGCTCCCCGGGCGGGGTCAAGAAGGTGCTGGCCACGCTGGGCGAGGGCTCCTTTTTGGGCGAGATGGCCATCGTCGACGACGCCCCGCGCTCGGCCACGGCCTCGGCCGTGGGCGACGTCTCCCTGCTGATCCTGGACCGGGCGGCCTTCAAGTCCCAGCTGGCCCAGAACCCGATGATCGAGTACCTGATCACCAGCCTGGTCAAGCGCCTGCGGGAGACCAACGAGCAGGTGAAGATCATGATGCAGAAGGACGACGTCTGCCGGCTGGCCGCCTCCATCCTGGCCATGGGCCGGGAGAAGGGAGCGCCCGACGGGGGCGGGATCATCATCAAGGGCGGCTTCACGCACGAGGGCCTGGCCAAGCAGGTGGGGGTCAGCCTGGGCAAGGCCGGCGAGATACTGGGCAAGATGGAGAAGCAGGGCCTGGTGGCCTTCGCGGAGGACGGCATCAAGGTGCCCTCGATGGCCGACCTGGAGGAGTTCTGGCGCTTCGCCACCCTCAAGGAGAAGTTCGGCGGGATGTAGGGGGGGGCGGAACACGGATTGCACTGATTTTTACTGATTACGCTGATTTTTACTCAAGCGACGTCATCCTGAGACCGGCCCCATGCCCGACCGGCCGAAGGATCTGACTGAAGAACAAGAACGCGGATTCCGCTGTTTTTTACTGATTACGCCGATCGACACCCGAACCTGTCATCCCGAGCATAACTCCGTGCCTGGCTAGCCGAAGGATCTTACTTAATAAACGGGAACGCGGATTACACTGATTTCAACGGATTACGCTGATTTTACTTTATTAACGTCATCCTGGGACCTGTCCCGAGACCTCGGCGTGAGCCCACGGTTTGAGACTTCGGCGAGCTGTCAGGCTGAGCCTGTCGAAGCCTCAGTCGAGACGCTCGGGCCGAAGGCTCGGTCGAACGCCTGTCGAGGGGACGGCTCCCTGCCCGACAAGCCGAAGGATCTGACCGAATAACTAGAACGCTGATAACGCGGATTTCAACTGATTACGCTGATCAATCCCCTAACCTGTCATCCTGAGAACGATTCCGTGCCTGACAAGCTGAAGGATGAACTAAACCGTTGTAGGGTAAATATTACAGGTTATTTTGCGCCCCGGCTGTTATTTGTTGGTTGAAACCCGTTAG
>DHHE01000169.1:0-3126 GCA_002403115.1 bacterium UBP2_UBA4780
TTCCTGCATCTTCCACTTCTAACCTTTAAAATATTAAGAGCATCCATATTTTGGCAAAAAGACGGCAATGCAGCCTTGCGGCCGCATTGCCGTCCCCGGCACATAGAACCCAAATCAAGGAGCTCAGTAAAATGAGGAAAACCATCGTATCCGCCATCGCCATTCTGTCCTTCGCCGGGCTGGCTGCGGCCCAGGTGATGCAGGACCTGCCCGGCCAGGCCGGGATGGTCGACTGGACCACCCAGGCGGTCAAGGCCACCGGCATCGGCGCCCTCAATCCCAAGCTGCCGCCCTCGGCCCAGCGCAAGAACGCACTGCGTGCGGCCCAGCTGGACGCCATGCGCAACATGGTCGAGACCCTCAACGGCGTCACCCTGACCTCGGAGACCACGGTGGAGAACGCCATGATGTCCTCGGACATCATCAAGACCAAGGTCGAGGGCATCGTCAAGAACTTCCGCTTCACCTCCAAGCCCCGCTACATGTCCGACGGTTCGGTGGAGGTGGACATGGAGATGCTGCTCTACGGCAAGGTGGGCGAGGTTCTCTATCCGCAGGACATGGGCGGCAAGACGCCGTCCTTCGCCTCGGTGCCCAATCCGCCGCAGGAGCCCCAGGCCTGGACCGGCCTGATCATCGACGCCACCGGGGTGGCCGACGCCCAGCCGGCCATGGTGCCCAACATCTTGGACGAATCGGGCGAGGGCATCTACGGCGATGACTTCGTCCCCAGGCAGTCGGCCGTCAAGTACGGAGTGGCGGTCTACAGCAATTCGCTCAGCGACGCCAAGTCCAGGGTGGACCGGGTGGGATCGAACCCGCTGGTGGTGCGGGCCGTCCGGGCCTCGGGCCTGAACAAGGCCGACCTGGTAATCTCGGACAGCGACGTGGAGACAGTGGCCACCATCGCCGACAACACCGAAGTCTACGAGAACTGCAAGGTCATCATCGTCATCCGGGGTCAGTAAACTCCGGCGGCGAGCCAAGAGAGGGGAAGGCCGGTATGCGGCCTTCCCCGACCGGTTTAAGCAGTTCGGCCTTTCGTCATCCCGAGACGCCTCCCAGCTTTCCAATCTGAGGGATGGTCCGGTTGTCACCCTTCAACTTGCGGGGCACGGGGCCGCCTCAGGGTGACAGAGATGCTTGTCATTCTGATCACGGCATTTCACATTCATCTTTCGCGGAGGTTCTAGAATAGATATGAAGAAATTCTCCATCTGCCTCATGGCGGCGGCCATGCTGGCCGCGCCGGCCCTGGCCCAGGACGAGCTGCAGCAGCTAACCACCGACGGCACGGCCACGGTGCTAAACAACGACAAGGCCCATGCCCGCGACGTGGCCATCCAGGACGCCCTGCGCAACGCGGTGGAGCAGGTGACCGGGGCGGTGGTCAGCTCCAGCACCGTGGTGGAGAACGCCATGGTGGTGGAGGACAACATCTACTCCAAGGCCAAGGGCTACGTCAAGAGCTACTCGGTAGTGAGCGAGGGCGAGGCCGACGGCGGCCTGACCTACAACGTCAAGATCAAGGCGGTGGTCCGGTCCGGGGCCATCAAGGAGGACGTGGCCGACATCATCCGCGGCGCCGGCAACCCCCGGATGATGGTGCTGATCTCGGAGCGCAACATCGGCCAGCACGAGTGGAGCGGCCTGGACGTCAACCTGGGCGTCTCCGAGAACACCGTCATCGAGAACATGCGCAACAAGGGCTTCGAGTTCGTGGACCAGGAGCAGGCCGAGCGCAGCGCCCGGCGGGACAAGGCCCTGGCGGCCATGGAGGGCGACGCCGCGGCCGCGGCCCTGATAGGGAACCGGGCCGGATCCGAGGTGATCCTGGTGGGCAAGGCCTTCGTCAAGGAGGCCCCCGGGGTGTCGGACATGCTGGGCGGCATGAAGTCCATGCAGGCCACTGTCACCCTGAAGGCGGTCAACACCGACGACGGCAAGGTGCTGGCCTCGGCCACCAAGCAGGGCAAGACCGTCCACATCGACGAGGTGGCCGGCGGCACCAAGGCCCTGGAGATGGCGGCCAACGACGCGGCCGACTACCTGTCGAACGAGATCGTCAAAAGGTTCACCCGGGGCTCGAACTCCGTCACCCTGTCGGTGACCGGGGTCTCCAACTACGCCACCTTCACCGACTTCGTAAACGTCCTCAAGTACGAGATCCGGGGCGTGAAGGCGGTGCATGAGCGCGAGGCGGCCGGCAACGTGGGGCTGGTTGAGGTGGACACCAGGTTCAAGAGCTCGCAGCTGGCCCAGGAGCTCCAGTACAAGCCCTTCCCCAAGGTGACGGTGATCATCCGCAGCGTCACCGCCAACAAGATAAGCCTGCGCCTGGTGCCCAAGGCCTCGAGGTAGTACACGGGTCTCTCGTAACACCGGCCTGGTGAACCGCACCACGAAGACACTAAGGCACTATAATCCAAAAAGAACACCCTTGGTGACTTAGTGCCTTAGTGGTTGCAAAAGCGCGTAAACCCAACAACCATAATATCGGGAGCATCGGATGAAAAAGGCATTGGCGATCATACTGGTCGCGACCTGCGCCCTGGCGGCCGTCTCCTCCGCCCAGGCCAAGGCCGGCGGCGGACTGAAGAAACGGCTGGCGGTGATGGACTTCGACGACAAGACTGGGCACGGCTCCTGGCACATCGGCTCGGGCATGGCCGACATGCTGACCACCTCGCTGGTCAAGTCCGGCAAGTTCATCGTCATCGAGCGCCAGCAGCTGGAGGCGGTGCTCAAGGAGCAGGCCATGGGACTCTCCGGCGCCATCACCCCGCAGAGCGCCGCCCAGGTCGGCAAGCTTCTGGGCGTCGAGCTGATGGTCATCGGCAGCGTCAACGAGTTCGGAGAGAAGGAGGGCCGGGTGGGCGGCAGCGTCGGCAGCAGGCTGGGCGGCAAGCTGGGCGGAATTCGCAATGTAGGGGTAGAGTCCAAGACCGCCCGGGTGGGGCTGGACATCCGGCTGGTGAACACCACCACCGGTGAGATCGTGGCCGCCGAGGGCATCGCCGAGGAGGAGACCAAGAAGGGCCTGGACGTGGGCCACGACGAGTTCTCCTTTTCCAACGACGCCGGCTGGGACAACACCCTGGCCGGCAAGGCCACCCGCAAGGCGGT
>DHHE01000169.1:3292-4399 GCA_002403115.1 bacterium UBP2_UBA4780
GACGTCAAGGACCAGTTCGCCAAGGCCAAGGCGGTCTCCGGCAGCGGTTTCAAGAAGCTGGACACGGTCCGAGAGAAGTAATCCGCCTTCGGGACTGGATTTGCAAACAGAGAGATGTCACCCTGAGAAAACCACTTGTCAGGCAAGCTGAAGGGTGGCATCTTGTCATCCTTCAGCTTGCAAGGCAGGGCATAATCTCAGGATGACATCGTTTATTCGGAATAAAAGAACATTGGAGATGCTTGTATGAAACAGAGAGACATCGGGTCCAAACCGGCGGCCTGGTGCGCCCTGGCCCTGGCGGCGGCGTTATTCCTCCTGGGCTCCGTGCAGCTGGGGGCCAAGGTGACGTCGATCGCCAAGATCACCTTCTACACCGGGGAGGTCAAGACCCAGCCGCCCAAGAAGGACGACTGGAAGAAGGCCATCTTCCAGCAGCCGCTGGCCAACGGTGAGAAGATCAAGACCTGGGACCAGTCCCGGGCCGAGATCGGATTCTCCGACGGCAGCATCATCCGCATCGACGGCAACTCCTCGCTGGACATCGTGGACGCCAAGAAGGACAAGGCCGGCCAGCAAGTGGAGGCCAAGGTGTGGAGCGGCAAGGTCTGGGCCAACGTCAACAAGATGAGCAAGAAGTCCAAGTTCGAGCTGGAGTCGCCGACGGCGGTGGCCGCGATCCGGGGCACGGTCTACCGGATGGCGGTGAGCCCGGACCGCACCACCCGGATAGCGGTCTACTCCGGGGCGGTGGCCGTCAAGCCGCACCCCGACTTCTTCATGGAGCAGAAGGGGAAGGCGGGCGGGCGCGAGGGCGAGATCGAGGGCCCGTCCGAGATCGCCGGGCCGACCGAGGTCAGCCTGGACCAGTGGATCCAGATCGTCAAGATACACCAGGAGATCACCATCAACCCGGACGGCACCTACGGCATCGTCCAGTTCAACCCTGAACTGGACGCCCAGGACGACTGGGTGAGGTGGAACCAGGAGCGGGACCGGGCCATGGGCAGGACACGATAAATATACGGATATGCGCGTCAAATACATAGTAATATCGCTTTTATTGGCGGCCCTGGCGGCGGTATCCTGCGGACCGGTTTTGGTCTC
>DHHE01000237.1 GCA_002403115.1 bacterium UBP2_UBA4780
ATTTTCAGAAGCTGCCATATTCTACCGCTTACCGCGCAGTTCGTTCAGGATCTGCCTGGCCGATCCGTCCTGGGGGTTCCTGGCCAGCCAGCCCTCCAGCACGGTGACGGCCCGGGCCGTGTCCCCTTTGGAATGCAGGTAGAAGTTGTAGAGGGCGCCGTGGACCTCCCCCGAGCCGGGGCTGTGCTGGACGGCCTTCTGCAGATAAGCCTCGGCCGAGTCCATCCTCCCCGTCTTCTCGAAGGCCATGGCCAGCTGGAGGATGGGATACGGCGATCGCTTGTCCAGATCCACCAGCCGGTGGAAGCTGGCGATGGCCTTGTCGATCTGCCCCATCTCCATGTAGCTGATGGCCATCAGGTTTTGGCCCTCGGGCCGGTCGGGGACGATGTTGACCGCCCGCTCGAACAGCTTGATGGCCTCCCGGCGAAGCTCGTCCGCCTCCGCCGGCGCCTTGAGCTTTATCTCCTCGGCCTTGCGCCTCATGGCCATGCCCACGTTCCAGAAGGCCACCGCGTAGTTGCCCAGCAGCATCTGGGTGTTGCCGTCCTTGTAGACCTTGGGGTCCTCGATGCCCCGGAACCGGTAGACCTCGCTCAGGTTTCTTCTAGCGGCCTCGACGTTGACCGACTCGTTGGTCCGGTAGGGCATCACCCGGTAGAGCAGGCCTTCGAACGACAGGTGCGGCCGAAGCCCGGCGAAGTTATCCGAGCCCACCGTCACCGCGAAGTATACCGGGAACTTCTCGGCGTAGTCCGGGGTGAAGACCTTGGCGAAGTATTCCTCGGCCGGGGCGATCAGCTCCTCGAAGGTCAGCCTCTTGCCGGCGTTGGCGGCGATGATCAGCCGGATGGCCAGCCCCGACACCGGGAAGACCTCGCCCTGCCGGTTCATCACCGGCCGCAGCATGTCGATCTCGGCGTCGGAAAGCCCCATGGGCACCCCGTTGGCCTTCATCTGCTTGAGGTACCATTCGGTGTTGCCCAGGGAAAGATTGACGATGCGCACGTCCTTGCGGGTGTCGTTGACCTCCTGCTCGAACCAGACCGGGAAGGTGTCGTTGTCGCCGTTGGTGAAGATGATGCCGCCGGGCAGGGCCGACTGCAGTATGTTGTAGCCGTAGTCCGAGGGGATCCAGTTGTTCGACCGGTCCTTCTGGAAGTAGTATAGCTTGACGTTGAACAGGGCCGCCGCCAGCAGCAGGCCGCCCAGTGCGTAGGCCGCGATCCGGGAATATTTCGGGATCAAGGGCTCCAGCCACTCCCGCACCCGGTGCATCAGCCACCAGGCGCCCATCCCGATCCAGATGGCGAAGAACAGGTAACAGGGGGCGTAGATGTAGTCCCGGTCGCGCGGCTGGGGGTTGAGCATGTTGAGGTAGACCACCAGCCCCAGGCCGGTGATGATGAAGGCCGGGCCCACGATGACGAAGCTCAGGTCCCGTCGCTTGAAGACGTGGAAGAAGCCGAAGACCAGGCCCAGGGCCACCAGCATGGTGGCCAGCGGGCTGTCGGCCAGCGAACGCAGCACCGGCTCCGGCCACCCCAGGGCCACCAGGATACCAAGCACCACCAGGGCGGCGGCGGCGATGGAGAACTTCTTCTCCTCGCGGTCCCACAGGTTGAGGGCCGCCCCCAGGGCGCCGATCCCGATGGCCAGCCAGGAGAACTGCCACTTGAAGTAGCGCAGGAACATGTGGGAGAACTGGTACATGAAGTCGGCCCGGCGCTGGAAGAAGTTGAACGGCTCGTACTGCTTGCGCTCCAGCACGTACATCAGCCGCTCCCAGTTGCTGGGGTCGCACTCGTCGATGCCCGGGTTCAGCTGGGAGCGGATCAGCAGGTAGGCGTGGATGGTCAACCCCAGGAAGAACAGCCCGGCCGTCCAGGCCAGCAGTTTCCAGTCGAACAGGGCCTTCCAGTCAACCAGCAGGATGAAGAGGAGCAGCGGCCCGGCCGCCATCCAGGTGGTCATGTGGGCCGCCAGCCCCAGTCCCAGCAGGTAGACTATCAGCAGGAGCATCTTGCGGTTGCCCACCTGGCCGATCTGCTCCCGCCAGCGGAGGGCCAGCCAGATGGTCAGGCACATGACGAACATGGCGATGCCGTAGACCTCGGCCTCGATGGAGTTGTCCCACCAGGTGGGGGCGAAGGCCAGGAACATGGCGGCCGCGGCCCCGGCCAGGTGCAGCACGGCCCTGTCAAAGCCGTTCTGCGGTTTTCCCCGCCACATCTCGATCAGCTTGACCGTCAGCAGATAGACGAAGGCGATGGTGATGGCGGAGAAAATGGGCGATAGCAGATTCACCCGGGCGGCGATCTCGGTGACGAAGGGGAAGAACATGATCATGGTCCGGCCGATGACCGCGTAAAGCGGGTAGCCCGGCGGGTGGGGGATGCCCAGGATGTTGGAGATGGCGATGAACTCCCCGCAGTCCCAGAAGGAGGTGGTGGCCGCCATGGTCCTGAGGTAGACGATGAAGGAGACCAGGAAAACGCCGAAGCCAACGGCCAAGCGGTTCCAGGTCTCCCGTTCCATGGTGAATGGTCCGATCTTCATGTATAACCCCTATTAATATATGGCACTATTCTATTGTCCGACCCGCCGGGCCGGCTTGCGGGCCGCCACCGCCAGGGTGGCCCCCATCCCGGCCCGGGCCTCGGCCCGGACGCGGGGAATGGCCCCCAGGGTCAGCAGCAAGTAGCACATCTTACCCCAGGTCCCGCAGCCCCCCCCCAGCCCCGGAAAAACGCAGGGCCTGAGCTCCGGGCGCCGGCTGACGACGTCGACCAGGGGGTCCATGCGGACGGAGAACTGCCTTTCCGCCCTCACCTCGAATCCCCGGGAAACGAGAAGCTTCCTCAGAGTGGCCGGCGAGAAGTGGCTCAGGTGCTGGGGGACCGAGAGGTGCAGCCATCCCTCCCGATACCGCCGGAACTGGGCGCTTTCGATGTTGGGCACCTGGACCAGCAGCACGCCCCCGGGCCTCAAGATGCGGAAACACTCGCCGACCTGCGCCCCGGGATCGGGCACGTGCTCCAGCACCTGGAAGTAGGTCACCAGGTCGAAATGGCTGTCCGGAAAACGGGCCGAGAAAACGTCCCCCCGATGGACGGCCAGCCCCCTGGCACTGGCGGCGTGATCGGCGGCCGGCCCGGAGCTCTCCACGCCGCACGCCTCCCAGCCGCGTTTCCGGAAAAGGCGGAGGTAATCCCCGCTGCCGCACCCCACGTCCAGCATCCGCCCCGGCTTCGGGAGCAGGCGGGAAAGAATCCCGATCTCGGCCCTCAGTATCAGGTCCCGATAAAGGCCCGCTAGGCCGCCAGCCTTCTCCTGCCAGCAGTAGCCGCTGGGGTAGAAGGCGGCCATCTCCGCCGCCGCCGGCCTGGGGTCGAGGTAGACCATCCCGCAGCCGGCGCAGCGTACCAGGGTGAAGACCTGCCCGGACAGCCCCAGGCTGTCGGGCACCCTCAGGAACTCTGTTTTCTGGTCTTTGCCGCAAAGCGGGCAGGAAACGGCATGCATGCGGTTTTCTATGATGAAACCATGAAGACAAGAATGGAAGAACAAAGGTTTCCTGGATTCCTTATGAAAAGACCGGTCAACGATCAGGCCGGGGCCTGGTCCTTCTTGTCCGACTTGGCGTGAAGCGCCTTGTGCAGCCTGGCCTTCAGTTCCATGATGTCCTTGATCTGGTGCAGCTTCCCGTATCTGGCCAGGGAAAAGCTCTGCCGCTCCTCGGAGACCACCGCCACCACGGCGTCGGTCTCCTCGGACAGCCCCACCGCCGCCCGGTGGCGCATGCCGTAGTCGGCGGTCAGCGACTGGTCCGGCGAGATGGGCAAGGTGCATCCCGCCGCCAGTATGGTGTCGCCCCGGATGATGACCGCCCCGTCGTGGAGCGGGCCCTCGGTGGAAAAGAGGGTGACCAGCAGCTGGCTGGAAACCCGAGCGCCTATCTCCACCCCGGAATCGATGTAGTTCTTCAGCCCGTCGTTCTTCTCGAAGACGATGATGGCCCCGGCGCCCTTCTTCGCCAGCGCCCGGCAGGCCTCGGCCGCCTGCTCGATGCTCCTGGCGTCGGCCCCCAGGAAAATCCCCAGGAAACGGTTGCGGCCCAGCTGGGTCAGTCCGTTGCGGATCTCCGGCTGGAACAGGATGACGAATGCCACCACCCACACCGTCCGGATGCTGTCGATGATCCAGGAGGTCCCGGGCAGGCGGTAGAGCTTGGCCAGCACCGACATCAGGATGAGCACCAGGATGCCGAACAGCATCTGCATGGCCCGGGTGCCCTTCATCAGGTGGAAGACCCGGTAGATGATGTAGGACACCAGCAGCACGTCCAGGATGTCGAGCGCCCCCACCGTCACGAAGGACAGCGGTTCCGGCAGCCTGAAGGAGAACGTCAGCAGCCTCACCATCCGGCCTCCCCTATGGCCCGGGCCACGGCCAGCGCCCGCCTGGTCTCGGCCACGTCGTGGACCCTGATGACGCTTGCGCCTCCCCTGGCCGCCATCACCGCGGCCGCCAGGCTGCCGGGAAGCCTTTGTTCCGGGGCGTCCCCGGCGCCCAGCCTGCCGATGAAAGACTTCCGGGAGGCGCCGACCGCCAGGGGCCGGCCCAGTGTCGCCAGGGTTTTGAGGTTGTTCATCAGTTTCAGGTTGTGCTCCAGATCCTTGCCGAATCCGATGCCGGGATCCAGGGCCAGGCTTTCCCGGGCCGCCCCCGATTCCAGGGCCAGGGTCAGGCTCCCGGCCAAGGCTTCCCGCACTTCCGACACCACGTCTTGATAGTGGGGATTCTTCTGCATGTCCCTTGGGCTTCCCTTAATGTGCATCATGATCAAGCCGGCTTTCTCCCCGGCGGCGACCCTGGCCAGCTCCGGGTCGTACCCCAGGCCCGAGATGTCGTTCACTATCGATGCCCCCGCCCCCAGGGCCGCCCGGGCGACGCCCGACTTGTAGGTGTCGATGGAGACCGGTATCCCGAGCTGCTTGGACAGCGCCCCGATCACCGGCAGCACCCGCCGCAGCTCCTCGTCCTCCGGGACCGGCTCCGCTCCCGGCCGGGTGGACTCGCCGCCGACGTCGACGATGTCCGCCCCCTGCTCCGCCATCTCCAGCCCCCGGTCGATTGCCTTTGCGGGATCGAAGTGCCTGCCGCCGTCGGCGAACGAATCGGGGGTGACGTTGAGGATGCCCATCACCAGAGGACCGGAGGAGAAGTCGAAGAGGCGGCCGCGGCAGAGCCAGACGGCGGGCTGGGGGTCCAGGAGCGAACGGCAGTAGTCCTCCAGCTCCCCGGCCAGCTTCTTCAGGCCGAATGGCTGGCCGCGCAGCTTCTCGGCCACCCGCAACACCTGCTTGGCGTTGCCCAGGATGACCACGTCCGATGCCCTGGCCGAGCCGTCGATCACCCCCCGGTGCACCGCGGCGTCCCCCCCGCAGGCCAGCATCTCCTGTTTGAGGATGTTGGCCGCCGGCATCGTCGCCCCGGAGATCCGGAGGCACAGCCCCAGGGCCTTGGGGGCCATCAGGTCGACGCAGCCCTCGTCGGCCCCGGTGGCCCTCACCGCCGCGCGGGCGTCATGGATGTCCCTGACTGGCAGGACGGATATCACTGGTTTGCGCCTGTCGCTATATTTATATAGGCTATATCCCCGCCGGAGAGCCCGACCGGCCCCGGATCAGCGCCAGCGCCTCCAGCCGGGTGGACTCGCGCTTCATGCCCCCTCCGGTTGGCCGAGGTTCACCATAGATAAATTAGAAGACCCTACCTCACGACCACCATTTTTGTGGTAACCGCCCTGCCCTGCGACTCCAGCCTTGCCAGATACACCCCGTTGGCCACTTTGTGGCTGTCGTTCCCTGTGCAATCCCAGCTGACGGAATAACTGCCGGGCTGGCGCCAGGCATTGACCAGCGTTTTCACCAACTGCCCCGCCGTATTGTATACCGCTAAATTTACCAGGCCGGGTTTTGTCAATTGGTAATTAATCATCGTTGATTGATTAAACGGGTTGGGGGAATTCTGCCCTATTTTGAAGCTGGAAACGTTAACCGGGTCAGCCGGGTTGCCAGCCACCCCGGTATACTTTGGAATGAATGTCCCGTAAATATCGACATCGCCAAAGCTAAAGCCCCCCCCGGTAGTGTCAATCATTGTTTTATTGGTAAATGCAAAAAATTGAGTTCCACCATAAATGTGCCTCCCGTAGAACGAGACTTTACCCCCTGCTGGACTGAAAATGGTGAACGCAGTATCCAGCGGAACGCCGGTGGTGTCAAAGAACCTGCCCCTGGTGTACATTGTATCAAGAGAAGTCTGGCTGTTCCAGGTTATAAGATAGTTTGCGCCGTCAAAGGCTATTGAAGGATGGAGTTGATCGTCTGGCTCAATCGTAATTGGAAATTCAGGCGACCCCATTGTTCCCGAAGGCGATACTTTGCGGGCATAGATGTCCCAAATGGTTGGACTGGGATATCCGGGGCCAATATCTTTGTTCCAGGCTACAAGGTAATTTGCTCCATCGAAGGCAATACTCAGAGGGTTGTGGCTGGACGATGGTGTTTCGTTGATAGTGAATATATCGGTAGTCGAACCTGATTCACTGACAAACCGGCCTTGGACGTCATAGTTGGGAGTCCACCCACATTGCCACACGACCAGAAAGTTTGTACCGTCAAAAGCTATGGCTGAATGACGCACAGCATTGCTGCTGATCTGTATGGCCCCGCCGATCAGATTTCCGGCCTTACTGAGGCGTTGTCCGTAAAGAGCATCGTCTATACTAAAAGTCACCAGATAGGCAGTATCGCCAAAAGCCATACCATCACAATCTTCACCGTTAGAAGAAGCAACAATGGGGAAAGCCGCACCCACTAAATTGCCGGAAGTGTTTATGAACTGCCCATAAACATCACTATTAGGGTAGTTGGCATCATCGCCCCATACCATAAGATAGTTTGTCCCGTCAAATGCCACATAAGGAGCCCCACCAGTTCGGCCGACCGAAATCCTGGAACCAATCAAACTGCCGCTGGAGGACACCAGTTGCGCGGTAATATTATAGTGGGCCAATAAGTCCCCCTGTATGCCCACCAAATAATTTGCGCCGTCATAAGCCCCGGAAATTGCAAACGTAGTGTCGCTGCCATTGGCAATGGGAAATTCTACGAATTTTGCTTGGGCCATGGCAGTTGCCGCCGCAAGGCAG
>DHHE01000021.1 GCA_002403115.1 bacterium UBP2_UBA4780
GCTACACCTCGGCCATCAACACCGCGTTGTCCAATACCCTGAAGTTCTCCCCCAGCTACTTCAGCTATCACATCGACCTATCGGACTTCGCCACCAAGGTCAAGGCCCAGGTCACGTCCATCACCTCGCTGACCAACGCCTGCAACAACGTCATCAGCGCGGTCACCAACGCGGTCAAACTCTATAAGAACTCCTCGACCTATACCAACGCCCGGGGCATCGCCATCTACCACAACTCCAGCTCATCAAATTATAACACCAGCTACAACAACCTGCCCATCTGCGCCTCCACCACCTGGGACGAGTACCTCAAGGGAGGCAGCTCGGGCGGCGGCACCACCTCCAACTACACCAAGACCACGGCCACCTACAGCTGGGACGCCTCGGCCACCACGGCCACCGGGCTGACAGGCGATGACCAGGCCGTGAACAAGACCATCGGGTTCACCTTCAATTTCTACGGCACCAACTACACCACCATCAACATCTGCTCGAACGGGTTCCTCAACTTCGGAACCAGCTCGACCGCCTACAGCCCGGCCAGCATCCCCAACACCGCGGCGCCGAACGCGCTGATCGCCGCTCTGTGGCGCGACCTGAACGTGTCAGGCGGCGGCACCATCACCTTCTACTCGTCCGCCACAAAGTTCGTGGTGTCGTTCAACGCCGTCAAGAACTACGCCAACACCAGCACCCAGACATTCCAGGTGATCCTGACCCCGGACGGCAAGATCAAAGTGCAGTGGGGCAGCATCACAACCGAGACCTATTCGTCGGGCGTGGAGAACCAGGGGGGAACGGTGGGCGTGTCGACCACGGCCGCCGCCAACTCGGCGGTGCTCTACACTCCGCCGGCCTCCTGGAGCCCGATACCCGAGGATCCCAACGCCCAGGCCACCAGGCTGGACAGGCCGGAGATACCGGTGACCAACATCCTGTCCCAGAACGCTCCCAACCCGGTCCGGGGCAAGACGCACATCTCCTACCAACTGGCCCAGTCCGGGTTCACCACCCTCAAGGTCTACAACCTGAACGGGCAGCTGGTGCGGACGTTGGTGGACGCCTCGCAGCCGGCCGGCTACTACGACTTCAGCTGGGATGCCAGGGACGACGCCGGGCGCAAGGTGGCCGCCGGGGTATACCTCTACAAGGTGGCCAACGGCAGCTTCACCGAGTCCAGGAAAATGGTGGTCATGAAATAAGCCGGCCGCCAGGAAAAGCAACGCGCAGCGGACCTGAGACCATGCACCCGGAGAAAGGGAACAAGACCAAAGTGGCCGATTCCGGCGAGGAAGTGCCGGTTCGGGAGGGCCTGATACTGGACGACGACTGGGCCGGCCACGGGCAGGGCGACAGGGTGGGCAGGGGCAGACCCCCGGAGGATACCGAGCTGGACATGGCCGATGACTCCCTGCTGATGCTGTAACCCTTTACCTGAGTGCCAAATCACAGAGGCAATCCTGCCCGTGGTGACAGGATTGCCTCTTGTGCGTTATCAACAGGCATAGGCTATGAGTATGATGAAATTCCCGATATCGTTGGTCCTTCTGGCCGCGTGGCTGCTGGCCGCGGCCACCGTCCCGGGGCAGGGGCCGGACGGGAAACTCCCGGAAGACCGCAGTGAAGCCGGGGCCCTGATCAGGCTGGAAAGGCCGGCGTCCGGCAAGCTGCCGGGCCCCGAGCCGAGGCGGGCGGCCAGGACCCCGGAGAGGAACCTCCGCTTGTCCCGGCCCGTGCCCGGGCGGCACGGGGCCGGAGGCGGCATGTTCGCTCTCCCGGCCGGCAACAAGCCCATTGCATCCGTTGCGATAAGCGGCAAGGACTTGGAACCGGAAATGCGCGGCAAGAAAGCCCTGTCCCCGCCCAAGGTGCAGGGGTGGGGGCGCAACCACGCGGTGTCCAACTATGAGGACGACCAAAGCAGCCCCTCGATGGCCAAGGACAGCCAAGGGCGTCTCTACGTGGCCTACGACTGGCTGTACTCGGGCACCGGGAAGTACGAGGTCTGGCTGGCCAGGTCCTCGGACGGCGGCAACGACTGGGAGGACCTGTTCTACCTGGGAGACGACAACTACGACTACCGCAGGCCCAGCCTGGCGGCCACGACCACGGACGAGTTCTTCCTGTTCTACCAGACAGACGACACCCTGGGGCTGCAGTACATCTGGTCCTCGGGCGGAGACAAGTGGTACTTCGACAACCTCATAGCCTACAGGGCCAGTTATCCCAAGTGCCACCGGCCCAGGGTGGCGGCGGGCCTGAGGAACGATTCGGCGCGGGTGGCGGTGGCCTGGGAGTACGACTATTTCGAGAATGGCAGCGATTACGACATCGGCTATGCCTATTCCCCGGACTGGGGCATCAATTGGACGGTGCGGTTGAATCACCTGGCCTACAGCGCAAGTTCCGAACGCTTCCCGGCAGTCTGCGTCAGCGACAGCTTGGCGGCGGTGGCCTACGAGCTCTATGGCAACTGGGCGGTCAACGACTCGGTGGACATCATGTACGCTAGGACGCAGGGGCTTTCCGCGCCGCTGGACACCTTCGTCTGGAACGCGGCCGTCAGCGGCATCGCCACCCTGCGCCACGACCGGCAACCGGCCCTGGCGGCCTCGGGCAGATACCTCTACCTGGCCGGCCAGCGGGCCTACAACGACCAGGACGACTACGACATCCTGACCAGGCACGCCAACGACGGGGGCAAGACGCTCCGGGTGATCGAATTGAACGAGAGCTTCGAGAGCTCCACCTGCCCGCCGACCGGCTGGACCAACGGGGGGTGCCATCACACAATAAACAACCCCAGGACCGGGGCCAGGGCGTTGTGCTTCAACGCGGCCGGGGATTACATCGTCACCCCCAGGCTGGCCAACCCGGACTCGGTGATCTTCTGGTACCGGCGCAGCAGCAACACCAACGCCTGGGCCTGCTCGGTGCAGTATTCCTATTCCATCGCCGGGCCCTGGACCCACATGGGCCTGATCTCGGCGCCCACCACCACCTACCAGCAGTACGCCCAGAACCTGACCGGGTTCAAGGACGTCTACATCCGTCTCAAGGACGCCAGGCCGGGAATCGGGGCCGAGGAGCGCTACGTGGACGATTTCTGGGTGCCGTCCGAGCCGTTCGTCTTCGCGGCCGGGACATCGGCCGAGGAGCGCCACCCGGCGCTGTGGGCCGAGGACACCGTCTGTCATCTCGGCTATTTCCGCGATGGCGTCTGGACGGTTCACCGCAGGACGCTGGACCAGGGGTACAACTGGTCGGAAGAGGAAATTGCCAGCGACAGCAACAGCGCCGTCCAAGGTCCTGCCGGGCTGACGGTCTGCCTCCTTGACGAAAACCCGAGGCTGGCCTGGACCGACAACCGCAACCAGGCCTGGGGCCTGGGGACAGACATCTACTACAACACCGATGCCCGTTTCTTCCCCCGCAGCTGCGACCTGGCTCCCTATCAGCTGACCGGCTGGCAATACCCTCTGGTGCCCTCGAAGCTGCGCGGCACCTATTCGGTCAGCGACACGCTGAGGGGCATGCTCACCACGGCCAGGGATACGACCTTTGTCGACCTCTGTCTGATCGACTCGGCCTCGGTGGACGTGGCCGACACCTTCCGGGCCGGCCTGTTCGTGGACGAGTGGCTCTACGCCTATTTGGAGGAGGAGCGGCTGCCGGCCTGGTGGCCGACCGGCGTCATCGACTACCCGATGTGGGTCTTCGGGGGGCGGCACACCATGAGCCTATACGCCGATTATGAGGAGCGGATACTATACGAAATCACCAAGGACAACAACGTCTTCTCGAAACAGTGGGTGTGGACACCCTACCGCCTGCCGGACGACACCACCCTGCAGGTGCCGACCCCGCCGGTCAACGTGATAGACCCGGAGATCCCGGACTACAACTGCGACGGCTACCGGCAGGCCTCCACCAACTACTGGAGCGCGGTGGGGATTAAGCCGGCGGCCGGCACCGACTACGCCCTGCGCGTCTACA
>DHHE01000216.1 GCA_002403115.1 bacterium UBP2_UBA4780
TCGGACAGGTATCTGGCCCGGCTTTTGAATCGTTTCTTATACTCGGGATGAAGGTCGAACCACTCCCCGGGGGACATCGTGCCCTTCTCGCTGTTGCATCTCAAGCAGGCCGGCATCCTGTTGGAATCGTTGTCCAGGACCATTCGCCTGACTCCGAACTCCCTCCAGCGCGATACGGGGACCACGTTGTCCACGCTCATCTCCCCCCTGCTTCCGCATATGTATTTATTACATAAAAATTATGTATTATATACATATTATTTCATGGTATGGCCTTTATGTCAAGCCCCACGCCAAGGGGTGGAGAGCCCTCCGGGTTCCGTATGACACAGTTCCTGCAGCTTTCGGAATCAACGTCTACACGCCGCCACCCCCGGGCCCGCCCGAGTGGTTTTTGCCACCCATTTTGGGCCGGCCTTCTTTCCGTAAGCATACAGCTTGTACATTTGAAAAAGAGAAAGCGGGAAGAAGACGGGCTTTTGCCTCCTGGCGCCTTGTAACAATCTAAAAGTCATCTTTTAAAGTTTCAAAAATCTTCTTCAGTACCCACACTAAAACCGGAAGAGCCTCATTTCCTTCGGCTCGCGAAGGCCGGCCATTAACACCACGCTTCATGAACGCTCCCTTAGGCCGCATCCGACGCGCTGGGCATATCCAACACCGGTGGCCATTGGCCCCGCCATCAGCGCTACTTCCTCTCGCCCACCCACTGCCGCCCGCACAGCACCTTGTAGGGGCAGTTGGCGCACTCGTGCTGGGGGTTGTCGGCCTCCCTAAACGGCAGGTCGGGGTTTCGGATCTCGCCTATCAGGGTGGCGATGGCGCTCCGGTAAGACTGGTAGGCCGCCCGCCGGTCGTCCTCCGGGGAGAAAAGGGGCAGCTGCTCTATGTTGGGCTCCCCCAGCTTCATCAGCTCGCAGTTGACACCCTCAGGGCCGGACCCCTGGTGCTCCTCCAGGTACAGCATCATGTAGAACGGCAGCTGCACCGAGATCAGTTTGTTGGCCCAGTCCTCCCTTTGCGCCTGGACGAAGGTCCCGTACTTCGGCACCTCGCCGCCGCCGGTCTTATAATCCAGGATCACCACCTGGTCCCCCCTGAGGTCCACCCGGTCCATGGTGCCGTTCACCGGCACCGGGCCCAGGCCCGGCAGGTCGACGGTCATCTGCCGTTTGAGCTCGCAGCCAAGAACCTTCAGGTCCTTGAGGTTCATCTGGTGGTGCCGCAGAAGCTTCCTCATCCTGGCCCTGACCTGGGACTTAATGAGGTAGATGTTGCCGCCCTGGTCCGGCCCGAAATAACCGTCGAACACCTCATCCACCAGGCCGTCCATCTCCCCCGGGTCGGCCTTCGAGGAGGAGTAAACCTTGTCCTTCCTTTTCTCGAAGAACATGTGCAGCACCCGGTGCACCAGCCCCCCCAGGTCGGAGGCCTCGACGTCCAGCGACACCTCGTCCTTCTCCCTGATGCGCATCAGGAAGCTGTGGCAGAAGCGCAACCCGCATCTCAGGTAGCGGTCGATCATGGTGGGGCTGTAGGACAGCCCGGCTATGGTCTCCATCATCCCTTGGGTCTTGGCGATGGGCTGGGGCTGGCCCTGGCAGAAGCTGGCCCCGAAGTGCGCCAGGGTCTGCCCCGCGGCCCCGATGGCCCCCCGGCGCTGCTCCTCCTCCCAGACCAGCTGCTCGACGAACCGGCTGCGCTGCTCCCCTCCGGCCTGGCTGTAGCACAGCACCGCCTCCTCGGCCCCGGCCACCAGGTTGTGGAAGTGATAGCTGTCCATCATCTCCCGCTCCCGGTAGGTGGGCAGGCCCAGCTCCCGCCTCAGGGCCTGGGGCAGGATGGTGTCCACGCTGCCGCCCTTGGGCAGGGTGCCCTCGTTGGCGTCCAGCATGACCACCTTTTTGAACCTGAGGTTCCGGGTCTCCAAAAAGCCCAGGACCTGCAACCCGCGGAAGGAGGTGCCGGGGAAGGGCACCCGGACCTGGGCGGCGTAGTGCTGCATCAGCCCGAAGTAGGCCCGGGCCGTCCCCAGGCGCTGGCCGGCCATCAGCGAGCCCTTCAGCTCCAGAAGGGCCCTGGTCATCTCCAGGAAGAAGCGGTTGGCGTAGGGGTGGCGGTCGGCCTGGCTGCGCTCGGCCGCGGCCGAGACCACCTCCAGCATCCTCTCGGCGAACTCGGCCACCGAGCCGGCATTCTCGAAGGGCCTCAGCACCAGGCCGTGGATCTCGGCCAGATGAACGAACAGTTCGCCCGTGTCTAACCCCTGCTCGGCCAGTCCGGCCATCCTCTTGGAGACCCTCTCCCTGAGTTCCGGGTCGGATTCGATGAAGTCCAGTCCCACCATCCGCCGGCCCTGGCGGGTGAGCTCCTCCTCGATGGCGTGGAGCAGGATCCTGGTGGGGTAGCTGCCCCGGGCAGTCCTCAGGTTCTTGACGTAGGGATGGAGCATCAGTTGCAGGTAATGGGGCAGGAAGTACCCCTGCCGGCCCCGGCCCTCCTGGGCCTGGGCGATGGCCTCGGCCAGGCCCCAAAGCGGCGTCCGCATCAGGGGGTAGCCCATGGAGATGTTCCATTCGTCGCCCAGCCTGGGCAGCAGGTGGTGGATGACCGGGAACACCGTCTCCTGCTTGGACAGCACCAGCACCGTCTCCGACAGCCCCTGGCCCGGGACGATCTCCCCGGCCATCGCCGCCACCTGGCCGTGGCTGTCCCCGGCGCGGAGGTAGCGGACCCTGGGTGCGCCGGCCCCATCGGCCGGGCGGTAGTCGATGCCCAGGTGCCCGAAGGTGCGGCCCATCCCCGGCCCGTCGCGGAACACCGCCACCGCGTTGGGCCGGTCCAAGAGCGACCCGATGATGGAGCGCTCGGCCGCGGTCAGAGCGTTGAATCCGGCCACGATCACCTGGGCGAATCCCGAGGTGTCGATCCGGGCCGCCCGGGACGCCAGCCAGTCGTAGGCGCTGGCCCGGGTGGCCAGGCCCTCCTCCTCCAGCTTGCGGTAGAACCCGTCATACCAGACCGACAGGTGCTCCAGCTGCCGGCCGAAGGCCCCAGGCATCGGCTCCTGGGCCAGGGCCCGGACCGACTCCAATGCCTTGGGGCTGACGCCCTCTATCTTCAGCTCCTCGAAGTCGGAGAACAGGGTGAAGCCCCAGGCCAAAAACTCCTCCATGGAAAGCCTGGACCCGCCGCCGGGGAGCTGGCAGTCGGGGTGCATCTGGTAGATCAGGGCTGCCCCGTCCTCGGCCCCGGTCCGCTGGTGGCCCATGCCCAAGTCGGAGCAGGCCTTCTCCACCCACTGGTCTATGGAATAACAGTGCGGGGCCATCAGGGCGGCCCCCCTTCTTTCGGCCAGGCGCTTGGCCAGGGTGAAGAACGGCCGCCGGCTGGGCAGCAGCACCAGGCTCCTCTCCGGACCGGCGCCGGAGCTTTCGATCAGCTCGCAGACGCGGCCCACCAGGTCGGAGCCGGATGGCAGAAGGATCGCCTTCCTCATGGCCGCACCTCCGCCACCGTCCTGTCCAGGTAGACGATAACGCCGGAGGCCTCGGCGCCCGGACAGGCCTCCTGGAGCAGCCCCAGGTACTCGCGGACCTGTGCCTGGTGCTTCTCCCGGGACATCGCCTCCTGCGATCCGGTCTTGAAGTCGATTACCGTCGTCCACCCCGGGTCGCGCACCATCCGATCCATGCGGAACAGCCTCCCGTCGCGGGCGATGAACTCCACCTCGCGCTCCACCGTCCTGCCCGGCCGCTCCGCGAACCAGCAGGCTACCCTGGGGTCGCCCAACAGGGCGCAGATGCTTTCGGCCGCCCGGGCCCGGTCGGCCTCGGGCGCCAGCCGCTGGTGCCTGGCCAGCAGGTCCTCGACCAGCGGCCGGAGATCTTTCGGCAGGTACTCGATGTCCTCGAGCACCCGGTGCAGGTAGCTGCCCAGGCTGGCGTCGCGGAAGCGCGACCGGTTCCAGGCCGACTCCGGCAGCCACTCCGAGTGCCGGCTCACCCCAGGCGGGCTGACCACCATGGGCCTGAGCTCCTCGGCCCGGCCGCCGCCCGCCCCCTTTTCGCCCCGGACCTGCGCCGGGAACAGGGCCTGGTGGGGCGGCACCTGGGTCGGCTTGTTCGACGGCTTCTTGGCCGGATTCTTGGGCGGCTTGGAAACCCTTGGCGAATCCAGCACCACCAGGTTGTATAGCTCGCTCTTGGGGCGGGTGCAGGCGACGTACAGGCTGTTCAGGGCCTGGATCTCGATGTCGGCGTCGCGCTCGTCCTTGAGCTCCCTCAGGCGCTCGGGGTGCCCGGCCGCGTTGTCGGCGACCTTTTCGTTCATCTTGTAGAGGGTGATGGCGCCGTCCTGCTTGCGGTAGTAATACTCGCTGCCCTTGCTCTTGAGGGGGATTATCAGGTTGATGACCACCGGGAATCCCATGCCCTTGGCCTTGAAGTAGGTCATCAGCTGCACCGCCGGCATGCTCTCCGGCAGCTCCAGCCCGAACATGTCGTCGGGCCCCTGGTCGAAGGCCTCCAGCACCTCTCCCAGCCCGCCCCGGCCCTCGGACTCCAGGACGGACACCGCCTCCAGCAGCTTGAGCACGGCCGCGTCCTCCTCCGGGAAGTTGGCGAAGACGCCCAGGCGGTCGACCGCCAGGCACAGCAGGTCGTAGACCGGGTAGAATCCCGACAGCTTGTATGGCTCCTCGAAGTAGCGCTCCCACAGAGGAAGGAAGTTCTCATCCTTGCGGCACTGGCCGTAGAGGTAGCCCGAGGCGGCCGACCTCTGGCCGGCGGCCGTCAGCAGCTCCAGGGCCCGGCCCCGGTCCCAGCCGATACCGTCGGCCCGGGCGGCCCTGGCCAGGACCTCGCCCACCACCACCGAGGCCCAGGCCACCCCGTCTATGGGCGAGTGCAGCCACCGCAGGAGCTCCACCAGCTCGGCCACCACCCGCCTCTGCCTGATGTCCATACCCGAGGAGCTGGTAGCCGCTATCCCCTCCTGGGTGAGCCAGTCGATGGCCTGCTCCAGCTCCCAGTTGGTGCCGGCCAGGATGGCGATGTCCTGGCGGCCGTAGCCGCGTCCCAGTACGTCCCTGACTATCTCCAGGATGGCCGACCGGACAGGGGACTTGCCCTGGTCCGGGTCGCCGATCTCGCGGGGCAGCTTCTGGATGTGGCGCACCTCGACGTAGCCGCGGCCCAAGTTCTCCTTGCAGGTCTCCTGCCGGTAGCCGGTAAGACCGCTGAGGTCGGCACCGAAGCGCCCCTGGGCGATGAGATCCGGCAGGATCTTCCGGAACGTCTCCTCGGCGTACTCCACGATGACCTGGCCGCTGCGGTAGTTGTGCCCCAGGTTCTCCACCTGCGACCTGTCGGCCACGCTGGCCGGCAGCCAGCGGCGGGGTGTCCGGCCCTCGACCTCCTGCTTTAGCCCCCTCATGATCCGGTAGTCGGCCTTGCGGAACATGTAGATGGCCTGCTTGAGGTCGCCCACCAGGAAGGCCGAGCCGTCGGTGGCCAGGGCCTCGATCAGGAGCGGTGTCAGGCCGCGCCACTGGGCCGAGTCGGTGTCCTGGAACTCGTCTATCAGGTAGTGGCTGAGCCTGGCCCCCAGCTTGAGGTAGATCTCGGGCACCATCTCCCGGCTCAGCGACTCGGCCAGCCGCTTGGCGATGTCCCCGATGTGGTGCTGGCCCCGGCGCCGCTTGGCGGTCTCCAGGTGCTCCTTGAAGCGCCCGTAGGGCAGGCTGTAGGCGGCGTAGCCGGCGAGGGCATGGGCCACCGCCAGCTCGGCCACCACCTCCTCGGTCTCGGCCCAGATAGCCTTGGACCCGTCCACCAGGTCCTTTTTTCCCTTGGATTCCTGGGAATCCTTGACGATCGGGGTGCGGCCGCCACCGTAGGACGTCCAGCCCAGGATGGTGCCCGCGTCCTCCTTGGCCAGGGCCTCGGCCAGCTTCGGGTGGCCGTCGAACACCAGCCCGTGCCTTTGGGCGTAGGCCTTCATTTCAGCGAGGATGGCGGCCAGCCTTTGCAGGCTCCGCTTCTTGGCCTGGCGCTGGTCGGAGAAGGCGAACTGGCCGGTCTCCTTGGCCTCGATCTCCAGCAGGCCGGCGAAGCTCTTCCTCATGGCGGCCATCGGGTCCCAGGGGTACTTGCCGCCGGTCGCGTCCAGCAGCTCCAGGAACTCGTCCATGATGCCGGTCAGCTCCGGGTCGCGGCCCGGCCCGATTTCCGAGGCCATCAGGGCCAGGGCATAGTCGATGAGCTCGCTGTGGCTGGTGGTGATCTCGAACTCGGGGCGGAAGCCCAGCTCCCGGGCCGAGGCCCTGGCCAGCCGGTTGGTGAAGCTGTCTATGGTCTGCACCTGGAAGTCGGTGTAGTGCTCCAGCACCGCGGCCACCATGGCCCGGGCCGCCGCGCTCAGGGCCTTCCTGTCCCGGCCCAGCCGCGGCTGGATCTCGTCCATCATGCCGCCCTGGGGCTCCAGGGCCAGCCTCTTTAGCCACTCCAGTATCCGCTCCTTCATCTCCCGGGCGGCGTTGTTGGTGAAGGTGATGGCCAGGAGGTTGGACAGCTGGCGGTGGGGCGCCGTCTCCGAGAGCAGGTACTCCACGTACTGGCGCGACAGGGCGTGGGTCTTGCCCGATCCGGCCGAGGCCTCTATCAGCCTCAGGTGGGGGAACTGGCGGCAGGGAGGCTCTTTAACTTTTGGCATGTCACCACTAAAAGATGGTTTACTGAATACTTTTCATAAAACATTATACACCCCGGGGATGACAAAAGCGAGCGTGCCCGGCGGGCGGCCAAACAAGTAATGGGCCCCTCAAGGCCCATCGCTTTTTGAGACCTCTGCAAAAGTGTTATTTAAACAAAGTTACGGTACACTGACCACCCCTAAGTCCCCTCCTTACANNAAGGAGGGGAGCAAGGGGTGGTTGGATTCTGTTGTCCCGTATACCGGTTTTGCAGAGTTCTCTTTTTATCTATTTCCCTGAATAAGAACTTTCTTGCATACTGCCAGCCCCGCATTTGTGAAGGCCACGGCGGTAGCGGCCATTACGAACTTAGCATGGCATGATTACACCTCGGCTTCCTCGCCGTCTTGCAGTCTCCTCACCGGTACTCCGAACTCCTTGTATCCTTTGGGATTTTCGGTGTGTATCGGGATTATGGCCTTGGGTCTCAGCTTGTCCACTATCTTCTGTAAAGACTGGCGGTCCGCATGCCCGCTGGTGTGGATCTCGTGGCATGCCATTTCCTTCTTCTCCACGAAGTCCAGCAGCCTGGCCGTATCCGGCTCGGCCTTGTAGCCCTCCCACTGGGAGTAGATGAAATCCGCTTTTTCCATTTCCCCGATTATCGTCAGGTCATCGACCATTTTAGGCCGGACCAGCATCACCAGTTCTTTCGCTCTCTTTCTGATCTCCTCGCTTTTTATCTGCAGGCCCGCGTATTTCCTGAGCAGGGCGGGATTCCTCGTGCCCAGCATTTGGGCCAGGCTGTAGGGGTAGAATACCCTCATGGCCTTGACGATGTTGGCCATGTCTTTTTGGTTCTCCATCTTCCAAACCGCGTTGAATACCTCGGCGCCGTAGATGTCGGTGACCACGGTCCTGCCGGCCCTCTTGGCCGCCCGGTAGATGGAGGCGATACGGTCCATGTTCTGGACCGAGCAGTATACCAGCACGATGCTTTTCGCCTTCCTGAAGACCGCCTCGAACTCGGTCTCGAGCTCTTTTTCGGAACGGCACCTTTCATCGGACCTGGTCCCCATCATGGTGCCTTCCAGCAACAGGGCGTCAGCACCTTTAGGGGCATGTTCCAGGAAGTATTCCGTGGCCTGGGGTATGTGGCCGTGCATCCGGAGGTCTCCGGAATAGATCACGGTCTTGCCCCCGGCCTGGATAACAAGGGCATGGGAGTCGTAGGCCGCGTGGTCCACCAAGTAAGGGGTGACCGCAAAGGCCCCCACCTTTAACTTCTTGCCGGATTTATAGTTAATGGCCATGGAGACACTCTTCCTGCCGCCCGGGGCCATAATCTCCAGTTGCATGATCTTCCTGGCTATAGGGCCCGTGTAGAAAGATATGTATGGATCAACGTACCCCCAGAAGCCGTAGTGGTCCAGATGGGGATGGGAGATCAGTATGGCATCGACCTTTTGGGTGTTTGACCAATAATAAAGTCCCGCCACGTCTGGCAGGGCTCCTTTTTTCACAAGCTCCTGTTCACTATATTGCTTGTATCTTTTAAGTTCGAACTTCTTTCCAAACTCATCCGTCAACGGCATGCCGATGTCCAGGATGATGCGGGTGCCGCCGGAGCGAAGCTCCACGCAGGAGCCGCCTATCTGGTTAGTGCCGCGGTGGATGGTGAGGTGCATGAATTACATCTAAGTGTTGATATCTTTATTTGCTTTTCTTCGTCGTTATCCTTCTCCTCTCCATTTACAATAAATCTTATTAGTATAACTTTATCTTTATATATTGTTTCACCACAATAATTCATCGATAAATAATTACATATAAATTCTAATATTAATTCTTGTGTCTCCACTTGTTTAAGAGTGAAACCGTTTTTTTTGTAAGTGTCTTGCCCTGATGTATATTTGCATTCAATAAACATTAGATATAATTTCTCCTTCTTTTTGTATAATACTGCTATATCAGGCTTAGCATTCATCATCCATTGTGCCAAAGGATGAGGGGCAGTCCAATGGTTTGCATGTTTTATCCTTTCAGGATCTTCCTCCTTGGGCAATGTATATTCTGTTGTTGCTATGTTTAGCTGCTTTAACTTTTTATGTAAATATGGTATGTATTTATTATTAAATATTTTTCCATATTCATGCAAAAAATCTCTCATAATGGCGACTTCATAAAACACGTCCAATATTTCGATATCCTTTTTATCACACCCAAATATTTTTTGGGCATAAAACCCCTCTTTTATCTTACCTGCAAGATAAAATGCAAACTGCCTTTCTTCACGACAGATATAAGGGGCATCATTTAGGTATCTTTTCAAATCATAATTTTCTTCGGGGACAGCGCTTTTATCATCTTCAACCGTAACCTCATCTGCAACTGTAACTTCTGGTTCATTTGTTTCAAGCCTTTCTAACAATCTTTTACTAAAATCTTTCTCAAGCCCTTTTTGAATTTGCTTTATGAATTCTTCTGTCAACTCGCTTCCGTTTTTTAAATGTGCTCCTTTAATATGAACTGACATGCGGTAATCATCAGTACATGGCACTCCGCACCCATCGATGGGGCACCTGGCATTTTCATTTTTTGTAGAGTCCCTTCTGTTATTTTTCATTTCGTCTCCTTTGTATTATCTATTTCTATTTCTAATATCCCCAATAAATCATTTTTATACGCACACTCTCTGCTTTCCAGCCCTTTCTTATACTCCAAACATAGCCCCAGGTACAACCCCCTGGCCTCTTTCAGCAGTTTCTCATCCCCGGCCTTCTCCGCCAAGCTCACCGCCCAGGCGTACCAGACCACATCCAGCTTCTCGCCCATCAGCCTGCAGAATTCTATGGCATGCTCCGCCGCCTGCCCATGCTCGCCCCTGGCCTCGTGTTCCCGCGCCATCCTCAAGTGCTTGAACGCCCTCAGCCCCGGCCCGTCGTCCGGCATGAACGCCTGCATCGTATCCTCCCTGCCGAAGCCGAGAAGCCCGAGGTCGGGCACATCCGGCATGTTGTCCAGCAGCGTGCCCAGAGGCTGCCGCATCAGCTCCGAATGGCCGCACACGTCACACTGGTAGACCAGCGCCTCGGCCCAGTGCTCGAACTGGCGGTCGTAATAGGCCACGTGGTCTTTGGGATAGGAGGTGTACCCATCGTCCCCGCAGTCAGGGCATCTCATGGTCTTATTCTAACCAAAGGGCGGCCCCAAGTCAACAGTAAACAAACAAATATTCCCCGGCCCTGCCACCCCCCTGGCCTGCCTGGTCATCGCGGCGGCTGGTCCGGTTCCGGTGTTTCCGGCCCCTTCACCACACTCCTTCTCCACGCCCTGGGCCCACGCCCTCTCTCGTATTCAGCGGCCATGTCCCTCAGCTCCTGAAGCATGTCCAGGCGCCGCTCCAAGTCGTTAACCTTGTAGGCCAGGATCAGCGCCGCCGGGAAGGCCCCGATACGCCCGAAGAAACCGGGCCAAAAACAGACGTTGTACCCGGCTTTCCTCTTCTGTCTGGCCAGCTGGTGGGCCTTCTTCATCAGGTTCCTGGCCGAGTCGCCCTTGTGATTGAGCCGATGCAGCTCCAGGGCCGCGTCCCGCAGCACCACGAAGTATCCATTTTTGATCGCCGTCTTGATCGTCCGGGCCAAGAGCCTGCGGGCCTCCTTTATCCTGCCATCGGTGATGAGCCTTGACGCGATCCGCGTCTCCAGTATCGCCTGTTGGACGCCTGACAGCATGTTGGCCATGTCCCCGGCCCGGTCGAGGTATCCGGCCTTGGCATACTCCTCGCCAATGTAGAGCCTGCCGATGTCCTGGTGCTTCTTGCCCTCCAGAAACGTGATCATTCCCTCGACCAGGTCATCCTCGCCGATTCCGGCCAGCCTCGAGGCCACCCGGACGAANNCCAGCCTCGCCTCGACCATCCTCTTAAGAAGGTCTGTGACCAATCCTTTGGCCTCCTCATTGAGCCCCAGCTCTATATGCGCCTGGACAAGGGCGTCGGCCGCCAGCCATGAACCTGCCAGTCCGGTGACCGCTTCGAGCACTGCCCGACCCTTGGCCAGCATCCCGGCCGCCTGCCCGTCCTGTCCCAGGTGATGACGCGCTTTGGCCAGGTGGCAAAGCACCTTGATCAGACTGCCTGGCTCCAGGCCGGCCGCCCCGGCCTCCAGTTCCTCGAGGAGCGGCCCGGTATCCCCAGCCCCGCCGCTGCCGGCCTGCAGGCAGATTCCGGCGGCAACCTCGGCCCGGAGCTTCGGGTCGCGGACCTCGCCCAGAAGCCCGATGGCCTCGCTTATGTCGCCCGCCTTGGCAGCGTCCGTAACCAAGTCGGCGAAGATGATCTGCCTCAGGTCCGCATCCCCCATCCTGTCCAGGATATCCCGGCCCTGCTCACGGTATCCCAGGTTGTACAGGGAGCAGGCCACGCCGGCCTCGGAAAGCAGGCTGTCGTGCCGCCTTTTCGAGCGGAACAGGGCCAGCGCCTCCAGGTACAGCCGGCAGGCCTCGGCCTTCCTGCCCTCGGAAGCCTCGATCGCGGCCCTCTCAGACAGATACCTGCCCCTGGCATGCGGGTCGCCGCTCCCCTGCAGCTCGGCCATGGTGAGGTCTATGGCTTTGGATATCCTGCGCAAGTAATTCATGGGTTTTCTCCCTCCGCTCTCAGGCCCGTCGTTCCTGGCCGCCCCTCGTGGGCGCGCTCAGTCGAGCACTACGCAGACCTTGCCCTTGAGCTTGCCGTCGATCAGTTCCTGGGCGGCCTTGTTGAACTCCTTGGCGGTCTTGCAGTGGATCTCACGGTACCTCTTGCTTTTGGCCTTTGTTTTTGGGGCCGCCTTCTTCTTGGGGGCGCTCTTGGAGGTGATCCTGCGTTTCATGGTTTACTCCTTTTTATTGTTGGTTATAACCTTGACGGTCAGACGCCATGCCTGCCGTCAGTTGATCCTGTCCACCATCAGTCCGTCCACCACCAGCCGGGCCCCGCGGCTGCCCTCCCCGAAATGCAGGAACATCAGGGGGTTGAGTACCCGCTCCACCGCCGACTTCAGGGCCCGGGCGCCAAGGTTCTGGCCCTCGGCCCGAGCCGCCAGCCGGTCCAAAGCATCGGCGGTGAAGGCCAGCTCGATGCCGTTGGCCGCGAACAGCCTTTGGTACTGGGCGACGATGGAGTCCTTGGGCTCGGTCAGTATCCTCCTCAGGGCCCCCCGATCCAGGCCGTCCAGCACCACCCTCACCTGGAACCTGCCCATCAGCTCCGGCAGCATGCCGTACTGGATGAAGTCCTCCAGGCCCGGCCCGGCCGTGGCCTGCGGCCCCTCCGTCCCGGGGTCCTCCCGGCC
>DHHE01000104.1 GCA_002403115.1 bacterium UBP2_UBA4780
GGGTGCGCTACGGCCAGGAGACGGTGAAGATGGCGGTGCTGCCGGCCCACTCCCTGGAACGGATGACCGAGAGCTACCTTCCCCTGTTGCGCCACCTGTCGAGCGAGACCGGCTACGACGTCCAATACGTCTCCAGCAACAGCTACGGGGGATTCGGGGCCACGGTGGAGGGCTCCGACGTCCACCTGGTGCTGTGCGATCCCCTGAGCCTGCTAACCCTGGTCAAGGCGGCCCGGGCCGAGGTCCTGGCGGTCGGGACCGGCGCCGGCGGTTCGGCCCGGGCACCGGGACTGATCGTGGTCCGCGGCGGAAGCGGTCTCTCGGAAATACAGCAGCTCAGGGGCAAGCGGGTGGGGCTGGCTTCGCAGCGTTCGGCCGAGGGGTTTTTGTCGCAGGCCCACACGCTTCTCGTCCAGGGCATCGACGTCCGGCGCGACCTGCGGCTGATCCCCTGCGGAAACATGGACGAGGTGGTCCGGCGGCTGATGGACGGAAGGATCGACGCCGGGTTCATCGGGCTGGCCGCCTGGGACGACGGGGCCTCCCGGGAACTGGAGATACTGGCCAGGACCGAACCGGTGCCCAACTGGGCGTGCGCCGCGCTGCCCGGGACCGCCCCGGAGATTAAAACAAAGATCCAGAACGCGCTTCTGACCATGGACCCCCAGAGGGAGGAGCACCAAAGGATACTGGGACGGCTGCGGCTGGAGGGTTTCGCCAAGCCCGCCCCCCAAAGCATGGATTCCCTGGCCGTGATGGCCGAGAAAGCCGGGATACCTTACTGACCTTCAAGACATAAACCCCATACGGACATGAAGCATTCCTACACCATCTGCCCGCACTGCGGCTGCGGCTGCGGGCTCTACATCGTGGAGCAGGACGGGGCCGTCTCCGGGGCCACCGCCAGCCAGGGCCACGGACTTGGGCAGGGGCAGCTGTGCGCCCGGGGCTGGACCTGCCACCAGCTGGCCGGCTCCGCTTCAAGGCTGAAAACCCCGATGCTGGGGGAACCGGGAAAGCTTTCCCCGGCAAGCTGGGAGGAGACGGTCGATCGGGCCGCCGAGATGCTCAAAGCCGCCAGGGACAAGCACGGGGCGGAGAGCATCGGGGTGATAGGCTCCTCGCGGCTGACGATCGAAGAGGCCTGGGTCCTGCGCTCCCTGGCCGAGGACGTGCTGAACACGCCACACTACGACAGCGGCGCCAGGTTGGGTTGGGTCCCCCTGGGCCTGCCCAATCCCGGCAGGTATCAGGATATCGACGAGGCCGACCTGATAATGGCGGTGGGCGTCGACCTGCTGGAGGAGAATCCGATCCTCGGCGCCCGGGTGATGTCGCGGACCAAACCGGCCGAAGACAGGCCGTACGTCTCCCCGGACATCAGCCACCAGATACCGACGGAACCGGCGAAATTGGTGTGGGTGAACAGCCGGCCCAGCGACCTGGCGGCCGCGGCCGCGGTCAGGATCCAAACCAAGCCCGGCAGGGAATGGGTTTTCCTGGCCGCCCTGCTGCAGAAGCTGGCCCCGGGCGAGGCCTGCCGGGCCAAGGGGCTGGACCAACTGAAGGAATCGCTGGCCAGGTCCCAGCTTGAAAAACTGCTGGCCGGGTCCGGGGCAGCGGCCAAGGATGCCTCCCGGGCGGCCGCCATGCTGGCAGCTGCGGCCAGGCCTCTTTTGATAGTGGGGAAGGGACTCTGGCAGCAGGAGCAGGCCGGGCTGGCCCGGGCGGCGGTAATAGACTTGGCCCTGATGACTGATAGGATGAAGGTCATGCAGACGGCCCTAGGGGCCAACGACGCGGGGTGCGGCGCCATAGTTCGTTCAGATGGCGGCCTGAGCTACATGGAGATGATCGAGGCGGCCGGCTCCGGGAAGCTCAAGGCCCTGGTGCTGGCCGGCGAGGATCCGCTGAGGGCCCTGCCCGGAAGCGAACTGACGGCCAAGGACTTGGCCGCGCTCGAGATCCTGGTTGTCATCGACTCTTTCTCGTCCAACAAGGCCATCCCCCTGGCCCGAGCCGTCCTGCCCATGGCGCTTCCGATGGAGAAGGCCGGCAGCTTCAGGAATATCGAGGGCGCCGACCAGAAGTTCGCGGCCGCGGTCCAGGCTCCCTCCGGGGTGCGCGGCCTGGACGACATCGTTTCGCGCTGGGCCAAGACGCTGGGAGGAAAGACAAAGGAGGGCGGACAGGCAAAACTTCCGGAAACACGGGAACTGCTGCCGCTGGCTCTGCCGGAAACGGCCGGGAAGGACCCCGGGTACATCCTAGAACTGGGGACCGCCTATCCGCACCTTCAGGACGGCGAATTATTCACCGAGGGCACGCCGCACCTATCCCGGGAGTTCGCCGGGGGCTGGGCCGAGATGCATCCGGACGACATCGCCGAACTGGGATTGAGGGCCGGTTGGCGGGCCAGGTTCGTCACCGAGTCCGGGAAGCTGGAGGCGCTGATCCGGCCCAACCCCGGGCTGCTCAGGAAAACAATATTCATGCCGTTGCATTTTGGGGCCAACGCCCTGGCCCCGTTCCGTTACCATCCGGAGATGAAGGCGCCGGTTTTCAGGGGAATAGAGACAACCGTCGAGAAGATATAGCCGGAACGACCAAAAGCCCCGTCTACCAAGGCGGGGCTTTTGGCAAGCCCTTGTACCGTTCGATGAAGAAGGAAGGGAGTACCTTGGCAGCAATCGATGCCCGCAGGATCATCAGTCTTCTTGGATTGAAACCGCTGAATATCGAGGGCGGTTATTACGCGGAGACCCACCGCTCCCGGGAAAGAGCCGCGGCAGACTGCTTGCCAAGAAGATACGGGGGCGGCCGCCCGCTGGCCACGGCCATTTACTACCTGCTAACCCCGGAGAACTTCTCGACCCTGCACCGTTTGAAGAGCGATGAGGTCTACCACTTCTACCTGGGAGATCCGGTGGAGTTGTCCGTCATCTGCCCCGGAGGGCGGCTGGAAAAACGCGTTCTCGGCAGCTCGCTTAAGCGCGGCCAGCGGCCCCAGGCCGTGGTCGAGAGGGGGTGCTGGCAGGGTGCCCGGCTGGCGCCGGGCGGCCGGTTCGCCCTGCTGGGAACCACGGTGTCCCCGGGTTTCGAGTTCAGCGATTTCGAACCGGGGAAGAGGGATATTCTCCTGAAGCGCTATCCCAAGCACCGGAGAACGATAACGAGACTGACAAGAAAGCCCGGCTGAAAAGCCGGGCTTTCTTCGTTATCCGCCTCTGGCTTCGGCAGATGGTCAGCCTTCGGGAAGCACCGCGCCGTAGCCCCGGGCCACCGAGCGGCCCAACCCGAAGAAGTCCGGAATATCCATGTTGACGCCGAAGGAGCCGGCGAAGCCCATGGTGTGGCCGCCGTGGATCTCGATGGTGATCTGCTTGAGCTCGCGGATCTCGGCGTGAACCTGGCCGGGCAGGCGGTGGCCCAGCTCCTTGGAGATGGCCAGCAGGTTGGAGATCAGCAGGCTCTCCAGGAAGAACTTCTGGGAATGCGGCGACCTGAGGCGGAAGTACTTGGCCAGGCCGGCTTCGTCCAATATCAGCCAGGGCGTCAGCCAGCGGTAGGACCGGGCCCGGTCGCCGAGACCCCAACGTCCCTGGGTCTGATCCGAAGTGACGTCCTTGACAGCGAAGTCCTGACGGCCCAGGTGCAGACTTTCGGGGAAGGGCAGTCCGGCCAGCACCTCGGCCGCCTCGGCGAAGCCCAGGATCAGGCCCCGGCCGTCCACCACCTTGTACTGGAGGCGGGGATAACGGTAGGCGCGGCTCAGCTCCAAAAAATGGGCCATGGCCGAGGTGTGACCGTAGGCGGCGGCGTAGTATCCGCGCAAGCCCACCGCCTGCTCCAAAACCAGAGGCTGCTCGGCGGCGATTTTCACCGTGTGCACCGGGAACGACAGGAAAGAAACATTTTCAGACATGGCCTAAGCAAAAGAACTGCGGTTGAGGATTTTGGGGGATCGGTTCTTGCCATAAACTCGCAGCAGGTGTCTTGTCAGGAAGCCCCGCCGACGACTGGCTTCGGCGGACATGCGGGAATACAGGAGAATTTTATGGCTCTTCCGGGTTTAATGTGAGCATTACAGGTAAATTAGAGTGGCATAACTCTAAGTTTTATAGATCGTTACAAGTCCACAGAGCTTGTTAAAACTTGACAACTTTCCCGCTTTCTCTTCAAAAGAGAAAGCTCCAAATAGAACTGTCGCTACACCGCTGCCCCGGTGCCCCAATGCCG
>DHHE01000215.1:0-6464 GCA_002403115.1 bacterium UBP2_UBA4780
ATTTGGATAAAGGGCGATTAGCTCATCCTTCGAAAGTCCAATATAAGCCATGCTCAGGATTGGGCAATAATAAAGGGCGATTAGCTCAGTTTTGGTTAGAGCGCTTCCTTGACATGGAAGAGGTCACAGGTTCGAGTCCTGTATCGCCCACCAGCACCAGAAAAGGCTTCCCAATATTAGGGAAGCCTTTTTCTCATTCATTAGTTATGCAGCTCATCGGGGGGGAAGGGCTCGGCAGGGGGCGGGCTGGCCCGGAGGCCGTAGCTGATTGAAAGAGCGTGGGAAGACGGTAGGGCTGGATTCCATTAAATAATGTTAGCCATATTCGGCTAATAATATAAATACTTATCCTTGGCAAAAAGATGCCAGCATACAATTAAACGTGTTTCTGAGTGAATAACTATGGCCTTACGGCCATAGCATCAAAGTCCAAGTTCATACATCGTCTGTCCAGCTATGCCGGAAGATCTTCATCTATGCCCTTACGGACATAGTATTTCGAAGGTAGAATAAAAAATCGCTTTACTTCATTCATTTACCATCATTATTAACTTTAATTTGATTTTGATTTTTCTTCAATAGTTCCAATTCGACTTCTTTTTTTATTTGAGCTTTACTCTTCGTCACTATAAGTATTATTCCAATAATAAGGAACACAACTGCTAATATAATAAATATTGCTGCCTGGGCTTTCAAGTCACTTACTTCAGATGACCCCAGCCCAAAAAAGGCATCAGAGACTTCCTTATAATTAGATGCCCTTTCAACAAGCATAAAACTATAAATAGTAGATATAACACCGATTACTAACAATACGATGCCGAAGAACTTCTTCATTTTGTTACCTTTCTGTTAATTATTATTTAGTTATATTATTCATTTTCCGTTAATCCCTGCTACATCTTTACTCTCCATATTGCTGTTGCGGACAATCTTCGGGACGTGTTTTATCATCAATACTTGCATTAGTAAAGACTATTTTAGCCCTTTTTGCTTTTCCCTGGAGCGTTCCACTTGTCAAACTTCTACCTTTAGTACTATATACACTAAAGCATCCACCAAATAAATTCTTTTCTGCTGCTATTGTATAAGCAATTGAAAAAGATGTCGATCCAAGAAAATTATCATTTTCATCGAACCATTCAACTCTTCCAGATACATCCTTTAATTGAAAAGGTGAATTATTTATGACTCGCAAACTTGTCAATTGGCAATAATCATTGATTATACCTTTATTATATACTTCATATATTTCACCTTTTAAATAATTATTAGGATGTGCCTCGACTTTTATCCTAAGGTCTCCTATTTCTTGTTGCCTACGTTGTGCTGCACTTAAAACTTGTTGTTGCTGTTGTGCTGATGTCGTTACACGTGGTTGTTGTATTTTCTCTTCCTGTTTTTTCAGCCTAAATACGAAAACAACTACAATAGCAAGAACTAATACAATTACTACACGTAAAAGCCAAGGAAGCCATTTTTTCTTTGACAGTATGCCTGTTCCTTCTCTTTTTGCACTAAATTCTTTTCCTGTGCTTGGTGCCGAGGCGTTTTTATCTATTTGCTTCGCCAAAGGACATCCGCACTTGATACAAGCTGGTGCCATATCAGAAACTTCAGCACCACAATCTGGGCATTTAATGAGTGCCATTTCTCCCCTCCAACTAATAATAATAGATTAAATAATGTCTTTATTCCCATCCAAAGTCAAGCAATAAAATATCTACTTTTCACCCCAAAAGACCACCCACACGCACAACAGCCAAACCGCTTTGTAGAGAGAGATGCTCGGCAGGGGGCGGGCTGGCCCGGATGCCGACAAAAAGCCCTACCATCTAATAAACGTAAGACGGTAGGGCTTATTATTACTTCAACCTATTCTGAAACTCAGATATCAGTTCATTATATTTCCTGAGAACTCTATCCCATGATTTAAACTTCTCATCATCATTTACTTTTATTTTCTGATTAGGAAGTGTTTCCGCTCTCTCGCTTGATAACTTAATCTGATAGGCTAAATTATCACCGCTTATTCCTTTTATAAGCACTCGAGTCCTTATCATAATTTGCCCATTATTAAATGGTTGTGCGACCCACGCTGTTTTTAAGTATCCCGTAGATTTATCGGAAGTCTCGACCTCATCGAAATAAGAAGTTACAATACTGCTTATTACTTTCCAAGCTCTATCCTCACTTAGCTTTTTATTGACAACCTGTGTAAAACCTTTGTTGGCAACATCTGATAATGCTGAAGCATCAAGCGATTCATCTTTCTCCATTTTTACATCTAATCTGCCAGTAACATTTTTATTAGACGCGTTTTCAAAAAGATACGGACCCCATGTTAGATACCCTGGTTTTTCAACTTTTATCATAGCACTAGATGGCTCAGCAAATTTAATGTCAACTGAACCTGTACCATAATACTGATTATCTAAAAAAACTTTCGCATCGGCTTCTGATGGAATTACACGCATAACACGACCACCCCCACAACCGATAAATACAGTGGTTAGCATTAAGCTGGTTAGGATTTTGAAATTCATGGCATTCTCCTTAATAAGCAATTATTGGTAATACGATTAACCTTCACCCTAACTAAATATATAGATATTCTCATCCAATGTCAAGTAAAAAATCACTTAATTTTACATGTATTTTAGCCCCGTTCTCCCACCAAAGCTAAAGCCTGTTTTTCCTCGGTATATTACGAAAGGTTTTTTTGCAAAACCCTCCAAACCCCCGTAAACCCTGAATTATTAAGTTTAAGAAATTAAAAATAAAAGTTAAACTTATTACAAAGACGCCTTCAACGGGACCCTGAGGACTCCCCCCCTATCATCAAATTGCCTGTTGACATAGGCTTTGCATCTATGCTATCCTTAAATATAGCGGTCGTATTTCATCCACAACCGCCCACCAATCAGGACGCCACCCGCCTACAGCCCTTCGAAAAACATTCATGGCTTATAGAAATATGTCGCTCCATCCTGGGCCGGTGGCCCCGGCCCTTCTCAACGCCCGTTCGAAGCCACGGTTTCGCGGGCCTTGGGTCCACCTCAGGGTGCGTCAGCCATGACCGGGCGGCGCGCCTTTTTTATTGGACGGTGACCATGCGCCGGATACTGGAAAACCTTTTCCGCGTCCAGGAGCTGGACAGCGCCATACGGGATCTGGAGGAGAGGCTGGCCGGGGTGCCCGCGGATCTGGCCGCCATAGATTCGGGGGTGGAGGCGGCCGATCGGGAGCTGTCCCGGATCCGGGAGAAGCGGCAGGCCCAGGAGAAAAGCCGCCGGGCCCTGGAGCAGCAGGTCGAGGACGCCGGCCAGGCCGTCAAGAAGCACCAGCGCCAGGTCTACGAGGTGAAGACCAACAAGGAGTACACGGCCATGCTCCACGAGATCGAGGGCGGGAAGCGCCGGGTCTCGGAGCTGGAGGAGCGGATACTGGCGATGATGGAGGAGGCCGAGGGGCTGGCCGAGGCCGAGCGCCTGGCCGCCCTCGCGGCCGAGGAGGTGCGCCGGGAGGCGGAAGCGAAGCGCTGCCGTCTCCAGTCCCGGTCCGGCGAGATCGAATCCAAACTGGCCGGGGCGACCGCCGGCAGGCAGGCGGTGCTGGACGAGCTCCCGCCCGACATCCTGGCCGTCTACCGAAGGATCTCCCGGGGCCGCAACGGCCTGGCGGTGGTGCCCATGGTGGGCGGCGCCTGCGGCGGATGCTTCGCCAACCTGCCGACCAAGCTGACGGTCGAGGTGCACGGCATGGAGGAGCTGATCACCTGCGAGGCCTGCGGAAGGATACTGGTCTGGAAGCCGGAGGGCGGCCCGGCCCCGGCCGGCGAAGATGGCCCCGAAAATTGATTTTCTCGGGAAGCTGATCATCGCAGATCTTCGTGGAGGGGGTTCAAGAACGCCGGCCTCTGCGCGGATCCGCGTCCCGTTAATCCTTGGTTAAGGGAGATGGCCATGAAAAAGGGCGATTCGGCAGGCCAGGCCAAGGGCTCACTGCCGCTCAGGATGTCAAAGGTCCTCAAGAAGCTAGCCTCGGGCCACAAGATCGAGGAGATCTCGGTGGCCGAGGGCTGCACCAAGGACGCCCTCAAGGAGGCGCTGTTCGCCCTGGCCGACAGGATCGACGACGAGTTCGGCCTGAGCCAGGTCGTCCTGGCCGTGGACGGGGCCTCGCGAGGCAACCCCGGACAGGCCGGGATTGGGGCGGCCATCATCGACCAGCACGGCAAGCCGCTGGCCGAGCTCAGCCGCTACATTGGGCGGGCCACCAACAACGAGGCGGAGTACCAGGCGCTGATCATGGGCCTGGAGCTGGCCAGGGAGAGGAAGTATCCCGGCGTCATCATCCAGACCGACAGCGAGCTGATGGCCAGGCAGATGAGGGGGGAATACCGGGTCAAGGAACCACGGCTCAGGGAGTTCTACGCCAAGGCCCACCAGCTGCTGGAGGGTTTCAAGCACTGGGAGATCAAGTCCGTGCCCCGCGCCCAGAACCGCCTGGCGGACCGGCTCTCCAACATCGCTATTGACAAGCACATCGAGGGATAGTAAGATTACCGGGTGACAGGATCGGACGGCCGCCCGACGAAGCCTCTGGCGCAGTCGGGAGGAAAGTCCGAGCTCCACAGGGCAGGCAGCCCCGTCAACAGCGGGGGGTCCGGATGGGGAAACCCGCCGGGCACGGAAAGTGCCACAGAAAACATACCACCCCGCCGAACACTGAGCGTAGTCGAAGTGTGGCGGGGAAAGGGTGAAAAGGCGAGGTAAGAGCTCACCGCTCCGAGCGCAAGCGAGGAGGCATGGCAAACCCCTGCCGGTGCAAGACCAAATAGATCACGCCATCCCGCCTACGGCGGGGCAAGGACGGCCCGTCCCAGAGGCGTGAGGGTAGGTCGCTTGATCCGCCTGCGGCGGACCAGAGAGATGGCCGTCGCCGCCGCCTTTGGCGGCGCGCACAGAACTCGGCTTACAGATCCTGTCACCCCGAAAGGTTAAACTTGGTCCCGAAAGAATCGGGATCAATTTTTCTATGTAACATCCATGGAAAAACGCTGGATCACCCCCCCTCCCGTCGACGGCCGGCTGGCCAACCAGCTGGCGGCCGAGCTGGAGATATCACCGCTGGTCGCCAGGCTGCTGCTGGCCCGGGGCATCTCGGATGCCGCCGAGGCCCGGGTATTCCTGTCCCCCTCGCTGGACGACCTGCACGACCCGTTCCTGATGGCCGGGATGGAGCCGGCCGTGGAGCGCCTGCAGGAGGCGGTCCGCTCCGGCCGCCCCATCATGATCTACGGCGACTACGACGTCGACGGCATCACCGGCTCCGCCCTCCTCTACCGGGCTCTGGCCGAGTTCAGCCCGCAGGTCTCCTGCTTCCTTCCCAACCGGGCGCGCGACGGTTACGGCCTGGCCAAGGCCGGAATCGACGAGGCCGGGCGCCGCGGGGCCGGCCTGCTCCTGTCGGTGGACTGCGGCATAACCGCCCACGCCGAGGTGGACTACGCCCGGAGCCTGGGGATCGACTGCATCATCACCGATCACCACGAGACCAAGGAGAGCCTGCCCCGGGCGGTGGCGGTGCTCGACCCCAAGCGCCAGGACTGCCCCTATCCCTACAAGGAGCTGGCCGGGGTGGGCGTGGCCTACAAGCTGCTGCAGGCCTTCTACCGCTCCAATTCCCTGCCCGACTCCAAGCTGGAGGAGCACCTGGACCTGGTGGCCCTGGGCACCATCGCCGACATCGTCCCCCTCACCGGGGAGAACCGCATCCTGGCCAAATTCGGCCTGCAGCGCCTGCGCCAGAGCCTGAAACCCGGACTGATGGCCATGCTGGAGGCGGCCGGGCTCGGGGGGCGCCAGCTGGAATCGTCGCACGTCGTCTTCATCATAGCCCCCCGCCTCAACGCCGCCGGCCGCATGGGCGACGCCGACGCCTCCCTCTCCCTGCTGACCACCGAGGACCGCGACCACGCCCTGGCCGTGGCCCGGCGGCTGGAGGAGGAGAACCGGCGCCGCAAGGAGGTTGACGACCGGATTCTGACAGAGGCCATGGCCATGGTCGAGGGCGGGCTCGACCTCTCCCGGGACCGGGTGATCGTGCTGGCCTCGGATTCCTGGCACCAGGGGGTCATCGGCATCGTGGCTTCGCGCCTGGTGGAGAGGTACTTCCGCCCGACGGTGCTGATCTCGGTGGACGGCGACCTGGGCAAGGGCTCGGCCCGTTCCATCCCGTCCTTCCACCTGCACCAGGCCCTCAAGGATTGCTCCCGGCACCTGGTCGGTTTCGGCGGCCACAAGTACGCGGCCGGCCTGGTCATCGAGTCTGGGAGCATCGGACCCTTCCGCGAGGAGATCAACCGTCTGGCCCGCCAGACCCTGTCCAACGAGGACCTGGTGCCCACCCAGCCGGTCGACGCCGAGGTGGACCTGGACGGCCTGGATCAGGAGGTGGCC
>DHHE01000215.1:6621-8759 GCA_002403115.1 bacterium UBP2_UBA4780
TGGAGGAGAACGAGTGGCAGGGCCGCCGCCGCCTCCAGCTGAGGATAAAGGACATCAAAGTCAGATGACAAAACGAAAATTCAAAATAAAAACGAATAACACTGGCCGGCAAGCCAAGGCGCTTTTTCATTTTCGCTTTTGTTTTGAGAATTGGAGCCGCCTTGCCCCCAGTCGAGCAGTATAGAAAGACCGTCCTGCCCTCCGGCGTGGCCGTGGTCACCGAGCGCCTGCCGCACGTCCGTTCCATCTCCGCCGGCTTCTGGATCGCCCGCGGATCGCGCGACGAGACCGTCCGGCAGAACGGCCTCTCCCACATACTGGAACACATGGCCTTCAAGGGCACCGCCACCCGCTCCGCCCGGGAAATCGCCCATTTCCTGGAGTCGATCGGAGGGCACCTGGACGCCTTCACCTCCAAGGAGGAGACCTGCTTCTTCGCCCGGGCACTGGACGAGCACCTGCCCCAGGCCCTGGAGATCCTGACCGACCTGGTGGTGCGGCCCAGGCTGGCGGCCGCGGACCTGGACCGGGAGCGCCAGGTGATCATGGAGGAGATCAAGGCGGTGGACGACACGCCGGACGACCTGGTCCACGACCTGCTGGCCGAGGCCCTGTTCGACGGCCATCCCCTTAGCTTCCCGGTGCTGGGTTCCAAGGAGAACTGCCGCCGTTTCTCCGCCGCCGAGCTCCGCGGCTTCTGGCGCCGGCACTACTCGCCGGAGAACTTCGTCCTGGCCGCGGCCGGCCGGCTGGAGCACCAGCGGGTGGTGGACCTATGGGCAAAGCATCTGGAAAAGGTTGCGGCCGGCAAACCGGTCACCTCGCGCCCCCCGGCGCCCAAGCCCGGCCTTGTTCTCAGGACGAAGAAGACCTCGCAGGCCCACCTCTGCCTGGGATTCCCCGGTATCCCGGCCACCGACCCGGACCGGTTCGCGCTGTGGGTCCTGAACACGGTGCTGGGCGGCGGCATGAGCTCCCGGCTTTTCCAGAGGATCAGGGAGCAGGAGGGCCTGGCCTATTCGGTGTACTCCTACCTCGACTTCTACCGCGACACCGGCCTGCTGGCGGTCTACCTGGGCGTAGCCCGGGACCGGGTCCAGTCCAGCCTGGCCTTGGCCCTCAAGGAGATCAAGAGGCTCAAGCTCGAGCCTCTGACCTGGGACGAACTGTCCCACGCCAAGGCCCAGATCAAGGGTTCCATGATGCTGGGCCTGGAGAGCGTCACCCACCGGATGTTCCGGGTGGCCCGCACCGCCATCTCCGGTCAATCGTTCATGCCGCTGGGCGATACCGTGGCCAGGATAGACCGGATCACCGCCGGCGATATCGGCCGCCTGGCCGGGAAGCTATTCCGCCCGGAACGCCTGGCCGTCTCGGCTATCGGCCCCCTGCCCCGCGGCCGGATCAACCTGGACGGGTTGCGCGGGATGCTGTGACCTAACCCCCTTTCCCCTTCCCTCGAGGGAAGGGGAGCAAGGGGTTAGGTAGAGTTAGTGATAAGAAAAATAACATAGGAGCCGCGCCATGCCCAAGCCCACCCTGGCCATCTCCAAGCGCACCGCCGCCATGCAGGCCTCGCCCATACGACGCCTGGTCCCCCTGGCCGACCAGGCCAAGGCCCGCGGCCTCAAGGTCTACCACTTGAACATCGGCCAGCCCGACATCGCCACCCCGGCCGAGGTCATGGAGGCGGTCAAGGGCTTCCGGGAGGAGGTGCTGGCCTACGGGCCGTCGCTGGGCCTGCCCGAGCTGCGGCAGGAGATAAGGAAGTATTTCGAGGGCCGCGACGCCCCGCTTTCGGTCGACGACATCATGGTGACCACGGCCGGGTCCGAGGCCATCGTCTTCGCCCTGCTGGCGGTGGGCGACCCGGGCGACGAGGTGCTGGTGCCCGAGCCGTTCTACACCAACTACAACGGCTTCGCCTCCATGGCCGGCATGACCCTGGTGCCGGTGCCGGCCGACGTCGAGACCGGCTTTTCCCTGCCCTCGCGCTCCGAATTCGCCAAGCGCGTCACCCCCAGGACCCGGGCCATCCTCTTCTGCTCGCCCAACAACCCCACCGGCGCCGTCTTCTCCCGCCAGGACCTGGAGATGCTGGCCGAGCTGGCGAAAGAGAGGAACCTGTGGCTGCTGTC
>DHHE01000107.1 GCA_002403115.1 bacterium UBP2_UBA4780
GCTCTCCAGCCTCTCCACATACAGCTCGAATGCCTTGCGGCCCTTGGCGGTCAGCCTGTAGCTTGACACCGGCTTGCGGTCGGCGAAGCGCTTATCGACCGTGACATAGCGGGCCTCCTCCAGCTTCCTCAGGTGGACGGAGAGGTTGCCGTCGGTGGCCCCCACCTTCTCCCGGAGGAAGGTGAAGTCGGCCGACTCCACCCCCACCAGCACCGCCATGGCCGCCAGCCGGATACGGGAGTGGATGATCTCGTCCAGCTGCTGGTAGTCGAAGTCGGGCACGGTCAGTTGCCCCCCATCTCCCGTCTCCAGCGGCGGTAAAGGATGGCCCCGGGCACCACCTGGAATAGGATCATCATTACCGCGAAAAGCAAAATATCGGCGTGAAAATTGGATGAAATCGGCCGGCCCCAAGGGCTCTCCAAATAGAACATAACCGCCGATCCCAGCCACCAGAAGACCGCGGACACCTTGAAGTAGACGAAATCAAGCAGAACACCGGACACCAGGTACCCGATCCCCAGCACCGCGGCTATGGCCGGGCTGGGGCTCTGACCCATAAGGGGGCCGGCCACAAAAATAAGAAGCATGATGACTAGGCCGCATGAAAGCCACAAAGCGTTGAGGATGGAGCCGGCCATGGTGCGCACGCGTTCCGACGACTTCTCCCGGAGGTGGCGCAACAGCGAGAACACCCAGCCCGAGCCCATCACCGCGACCCAGAGGAAGAGATAGGCGTTGCCCTTGACTCCGGCGAGCTCTAGGGCGATGGTGGCGAACATGCCCAGGGAGACCAGCGAGCCCCAGACGATGTAGTCCAGGCCATTATCGACGGCCACCCGGCGGCCGTCGGCTATGGCCTTCCGGATGAAGGCCAGTTCCTCTTGGGCGTTGATGGAGTCCATGCTTCAGCTCCTAAATAATTAAGAGTACTTTGAAAAACAAAGTTATTATACAAGAAAACAGCGCTTTTGTCAAGCGCTGTTTTCCGGAAAATTAAAAACCGAAATGCGGTCCGGCGGCGAAGACCCAGCCCGAGGCGTCAAGCCGCGGGACGTTGAACAGATCCCGGTCCTCGCGGTACTTCCAATCGCTGGAACGGCAGTACAGGTAGCCGGCATGGCCCTGGATTGACAGCCGGCTCAAGAGCCTTATCTTGAGACGAGCCATGGGCATCCCGGCCAGGCCGGAGGCGACGACGGAGACCTCGCGGTAGTCATCGAGCCCGGCGGCCTCGTCCCAGGTGATGTCCGATTTGACGGCCCTGGCCAGCCTGATGTCGGCCCCGCCCGCGCCCAGCATGGCGCCGAAGGACAGGTCGGCCCGGGATGAGCGCAGCACCACGTATTCCAGGGTGAGTCCCCCATAACCGTAGTTGTAGGTGGCGTAGCGCAGGGTGTCGTCCAAGGAAGAGCGGGCCTCGATCTTCTGGCCCCATCCCATGCCCCCGATTCGAAAACGGTTGAACTGGGCGTAGCCTTCGCCGCCCCAGGCGTGGCTTTCCTTCCCCACCGCCGGGTAGCCGTGGGGAACGGTGGCCGCGTTGAAGTCCCGGTATGAGCGGTCGGGCCAGGAGACGAAGAAACCGCCTCCGCCCCCGAAATGGGCCCGGGCGCGCTCGCGGCGGCGTTCCTTCCAGTGGTCACCGTAATGGTCTCCGTCTTCACCCCGACTAATCCGGATGTCGCCTATTCCGGCGGCCAGGGCCAGCGAGCGGTCACCGGCTCCGGCCGATTTGGAACGGGAGGTTCCGGAGGCGCCGGGGCCAAGTCCGCGGATGGAGCCCAAACCGGTCTCCGCCGTTATCCGCACCTCGGCTTCCCGAGGCAGGCCGACCTCAACATCGCCGATGCCTGTCGAAAGCCGGCACTGTTCGGGGAGAACGTCGCCGGCGCGCCAGGAGGCCCGGACGTTCCCGGTGCCTGTCCGGACCGAGGCTTGGGCGGACACCCGGCTCATGAGGATGTTTCCCACGCCAACCCTGGCCTCGAGCAGTCCTCCAAGCCCTTCCACCTCGAGATCTCCGACACCAAGCTCGACTGTCGCTGCGGCGTTGCGGGGGATGGAGACGCTGACTTCCGGGCCCAGGCGCTTGAGGCCGGACTCGGGCACGGTGACGGTCAACACCGATTCGCCGGCGGCCACAACCGGAGCCGGATGGCCCTTGGCGACGATGTCGACGGACTGGCCGTCGGTGCCGATCAGCCGGACCTTGGCCGCCCGGCAGTCTATTTTGATGGCCATGCCCGGCGCTAACGGGGCCGAATGGGTGAAATCGGCTTCCTGGGCCACAAGAGCGGCCGGAGAGAATGCCAGGATGGCAATCAAGAAGATGATTGTTAACGAATGATTATACATGACTGCCTCCGAACCAGGTTATTTAAAGCATCTCCCCGGGCGTGGCGCGGGGAGATGCGGGGTTGCCGGACTGCGAGTAAATCGCCGGATTATCCTATGAAGAGACCACCGGGGCCGTTTTCACCGCCTCGTCCCGGGAGCCGAAACGTGTCGACCAGACGGCGCCCAGGCCGACGGTAACGGCGAACCACAGCAGCGAGAAATTGGCGATGATCAGGATCCAGCCCAGCACTGTGAAGGGAGCGCCCGGGACGTTTACCAGGTGGCCGGCCAGAAGAAGGGCGTTCAGCATCAGGAAGCCGATCATGACGGAGGCCACCGTCCCGGGAAGCCGGCGCTGGGAGGCCGAGAACAACCTTCTGGCGGCCAGCAGGCAGAAGCCGGCGAAACCCAGAACGCAGGCCGCGATGAAGGCCAGGATGGCCAGGGGGATCAGGGGGATGCCCAGTATGGAGACCGTCATCAGGATGACTCCGGGGATGACCGCCACCTGGGCCAGCAGGCCGATGCCGATCGACTTCCAGATGTCGATCTCGATGGCCCGGGCGGCCCGGGAAACGCCCAGCGGAAAGAAAAGCGAGGTCAAAAGGACCAGCAGGGCCGAGGCCGCCACCCAGGACAAAGCGATGATGAACGAGATCAGCCTGGAAATCGGGCTCCTCTTCTGGGCGACGCGGACGGCGCCGGGAAGGAAGCGGTCAACCATGCCCAGGCTGATGTTATTGATCTCGCCGCCCACCTGGGCGCTGTCCGCCCTCTCCACCTGGGCGCCCATGACCGAAACGTCGCCATCGACCACGGCCGTGGCCAGGAGATTGACCGGCCCCCCGAAGGAGGCCAGTTCGCCGCCGACCCTGCCGTCCACGGTCACCGGCCCGCCGAAAGAGGCCAGGTCGCCCTCGATGTTTCCCGCGATTTTGACCGGCCCGCCGAAGGAGGCCGCGTCGCCGGTGACGGCGCCGTTGACCGCCATGGCACCGCCGAAGGCCACGCAGTCGCCGTCGACCACGCCGTCCACGGTCACCGAGCCGCCCTTGGCCACCAGGTCGCCCCGGAAAGTATCGTTCTTGGCCACGTAGATGTCGCCGACGCGCACGTCCTTCGATTGAACGGCGATGGTTTTCTTGCCCACCTTGACGTCGATCTGCTCGGCCTGGGCCCAGGCCGGGCGGGCCAGCAGCACAGCGGCCAGTAAGGCGGCCGCCAGGGCGGCGATCGGGGGTTTCCGACTCTCATGATTCATGCTGTTTTTCTCCTTTTATAATGATTGTCGTTTTTCAGAGGCTTGTCTGCGGCCTGAAAAATCGCATGGTGATAAATACCAGGACCAAGGCCAGAAGTCCGGCCACCGCCATCTGGGTGGGGAGGGCCGAGCTCTTGAGCAGCCAACCGGCGACCTTGGCGGCGAAGCCCAGAGTCTGGTAGGCGGCCAGGCCCGACTTTAAGATCGCGGACTGAAAGGACGGCAGTATTAACTCGGGGTGGTGCAGCCACTGGGTCAGTTTGTAGGCCTTGGCGCCCATGAGCAGGGTCGGCAGGGCGGCGGCCAAAGCTGTGAGCCAAAAGACGGAAAGGCTGAGCCCCGCGGCCATTGCCAGGCTCTGCCAGGCAGGCCTGCGCTGCGGTTTATACTCCAATCCCAGCCGCCGGAACACCTCCTTGTTGAAACCAGGGCTAGTCTCGTATAGCGGCATGCGGTCCAGCCCTTCCGCCACCATCTTAAGCGCCCGATACTCTGCCTTACAAGCCGGGCAGTTACGAACATGGGTCTTGATCTCAACCAACTCCTTTTTATTCAAGGAGTTGTCAATCAGGCCCTGCAGGGCTTCGTATGCTTGGTGGCAGTTCATCGGTTTAATTCCTTCTAAAGTACAATACGCAGAATCTGCGGTTATGTTTCATCACGGTCCAGGGTAGCCGAGCGTTAACATTTTTTCTTTCATAAGGTTACGGGCCCGGAAAAGACGGATCTTCACCGTACCTTCCGGGATTCCCAGCGCTTCCGAGATCTCGGAGTACGAGAACTCCTGCTGGTGGCGTAGGGCCAGTATCTCCCGGTAGACCGGAGGCAAGGTGGCCAATGCCTTGTCTATCATGGATTTGTCAGACAGGGCGTCAATCGAATCCATCAAAGTCTGATCAAAGCACTCGTCCTGCAGGGGGCTTTCCTCGATGTCCAGGGAAAGCACCTGGGCCTTGTTGGATCTAAGATGGTCTATAGCCGTGTTGTGAGCTATCTTGAAGAGCCAGGTGATGAAGGGGAACTTGGGATCATAGCTTGACAGGGCGCGGAAGGCCTTGATAAATGTGTCCTGGGCCAGGTCCTCGGCATCGGCCGGGTTGCGCACCATCCGGTAGATGACGCTGAAGACCTGCCGCTTGTAGCGGCTGATCAGCTTGTCGAAGGCCGCGTTGTCGCCCCCGAGGCACCGCCCGACCAGGGCGGCATCGTCCGGATTGTGGGCCATGCCCTTAGTATATCACCGGGCGGAAACGCAGTCAAATGGAAAAAGGGCCGGGGTCCATCCCCGGCCCCCAGGGGCCAGACAGCCAATCCTCATAATACCGAGATCAGGAAGATCCCTGCCAGGGTGGCCAGGGGGATAAGCCCTCCCCAGTCAACCCTCAAATCCCAGTGCAGCTTCTTCACGGCGTTCTCCTTTATCTTGTCGTTTGATTTCCCTGTCCGTCCTCAAAAGAGAATACGCCGAAGCCAGGTCCCGGGTTTCACTTTCTTCAAAGAATTCTCAATGAACTTGAAAGGCCGATCGCCGGCCCGGGAGGAGCGCTGGACGAAGAGGGCTGTTGATTGTTATCTTCGCCTTTTGCCCGCCGATTCCAGCCGTCTCAGCGTCCTCTCATCCAGCCCGAAGTAATGGCCGACCTCGTGGATGAGCGTCTGGCGGACCTGCTCGACCACCTCCTCCCGGGTGCGGCAGACGGACTCGATGTTCCTCTGGTATAGCTCGATGTGGTCTGGCATCATGCCGGAGACCGGGAAGCCGGGGCGCACGGTGTAGGGGACCCCGATGTAGACCCCCAGCAGGCCGTGCCGCGGGGGCCTGGGGCGCATCGAGCCCAGAACCTCGTCCGAGGGATAGTCCTCGACCGCGATCGAGATGTTGTCCAGACGCCGGCGGAACATCTCGGGCAGTTCTTCCACCGCCCGGTCCACCAGCTCGCCGAACTCCCCGGGCTCGAGCCGGATGCCGCTATCTTTGGGCGAAGATGTCATACGCTATCTTGGCGAACAGCAGGACCAGCACCCCGAGGAATACGGGGCGGACGGCCCGGTTGCCGTTTTTGATGACCATCCGGGCGCCGATCAGATTGCCGGCGATGCCGCAGGCCGCGGCCGGCAGGCCGATGGAGTAGATGACCTTGCCGCCGGCCATGAAAGCCGCCAGGGCGGCAGCGTTGGAGGCGAGGTTGACCACCTTGGTGTTGGCGTTGGCCGTCACCAGGTCGTAGCGCAGGGCCAGGGCGTAAAACAGAATGAGGAAGGTCCCGGTGCCCGGGCCGAAGAATCCATCGTAGAAACCTATGGCCAGCGCGGCCGGCGCGGCCAGGAGGAACTTTCGGGCGGGACCAACAGAGCCCGAGCGGTCAAGTCTTCCCAGTTCGCCCTTGGAAAAGCTGAAGACGGTGATGGCCGGGACCAGGACGATCAGCACGTAGCGCAGGAAACCGGGGTCGACCAGCATCACCGCCCGGGCGCCCAGATACGAGCCGGCCAGGGCGCAGGCGGCGCTTATCAGGGCCACCGGCAGGTCGATCATCCGGTGCTGGTGGAAGCGGAGCGCGGCGAACAGGGTGCCGAAGGCCGAGGAGAATTTGTTGTTGCCCAGGACGAAATGGGGCGGCAGTCCGGCGGCCAGGTAGGCCGGGACCGATATCAGCCCGCCGCCGCCGGCCATGGAGTCCACCACCCCGGCGAAGAAGACGGCCGGAAGGATGATGGCGTAGGCATGCCAGTCGAGGTTCATCAAATCTCCCACGAAAAACACGAAACATGCGAAAAGGGTCCACCACCGCTAAGGATATTCTATAGTCGGCGCAAAGTCAATACCGCCCGCTTGAATACCGGCTCCGGATGTTATATACTTGTCCGCATGTTCAAAAAGGAACACCAACTAGCAGCCAGGGCGGCCGGGGAGGCCGGCAGCTACCTGCTGGGAATGTCGAAAAAGCATTTCCGGGTCGGCTTCAAGGGGAAAATAGACCCGGTGACCGAGGCCGACACCGGGGCCGAGAGGCTGATCATCTCGGCCATCCGCAAGCGCTTTCCGGACGATGACATCCTGACCGAGGAGACCTCGGACCAGAGGAGGCGTTCGGCCCGGCGCTGGATAATCGACCCCCTGGACGGGACCACCAATTTCTCGCACGGATTTCCCTTCTGGTGCGTGTCCATAGCCTTCGAATCGGAAGGGACGGTCGAGTGCGGCGCGATCCGCAGCCCGGTGCTGAGGGAGTTCTTCTCGGCCCGGCGGGGGCGGGGGGCGTTCCTCAACGGTCGGCGTATCCGGGTCTCAAAACAAACCAGGCTGGAGAGGTGCCTGCTGGCCACCGGGTTCCCCTACGACGTCCACACCAGCCGCAACGACAACCTGAGATACTTCCGGCGTTTCATCAAGAAGGCCCAGGCGGTGCGGCGGCCCGGCTCGGCGGCCATGGACCTGGCCTACGTGGCCTGCGGCCGGTTCGACGGGTTCTGGGAGATGAAGCTCAAGCCGTGGGACATGGCGGCCGCGGCATTGATGGTGGAGGAGGCCGGAGGCAGGGTGACGGATTTCGCGGGAGACAGGTTCTCGATATACAAGCCGGAGTGTTTGGCCAGCAACGGGAGGGTGCATGGGGTGATGAAGAATACTATTCTTAGTTAGAAACTGTAACAGTTATTTCAAAAGCCCATGAGCATTGCTCATGGGCTTTTGAAATGTGCGGCGCTAGCGAACGGTATCGACAAGGAACTCCTGAAAGTTATATCTATCTCTGCTGGCGATAAATGCGCCAATAGGGATGCCCGCAAGTCCACCGTAAAATGCCAAACCCATCCCGTACATCTTGGCTTTGTCGCCGGCAGAGAAGCTGATAAAACTGCTCCGCGAATCGTCGCCTTCCACATGGCCAGCTATAAAACCCATGAGCCCGCCAACCACAATCCCAATTCCCAAACCCTCAATAGCGCCTCGCCACCTGCTTTTAATCACAAAGCAACGAATCCCTGCGTTGCTAAAGGAAAATGAATTGCTCAGGCCGTTCAGCCAATAGGTCGAATCGGCGGCAATCCGAACACTGTTCGCCTCGGTCGCCGTGCCGTCAATGGCAGTTATCCTTACCCGCTTGCCGTGGAACTCGTCATTCAAAGACTGAGGGGCGCAGTTCCGGTGGGTGTGGGTGCAACCGGTGTAGAGAAAGATGACGGCGACGAAAAATGACATGGCCGAATATTTCATGGCAAGCACATTCTGGATGCAATTTACGGGAAACGCCCCTTCGTCTCATAAGGCAGGATGAACAACAGGTAATCCTCCTCCAGGACCGGTGCGCCCATCCTCTTCTCAATCTCTTTCCTGCTTACCAACCTCTCCCTTGCCTTG